>CAOKJE010000006.1 GCA_948468505.1 uncultured Clostridium sp.
AAAACTAAGAAAAATGAAGATATCGAGAGATAATCTATTCATTTATGGTAAGAGGGAGGTAAAGACTATGACACTGGAAGAAAGAAAAACAACAGTAACAGGTGTTATTCAAAATCTTATTTTAGAAAATAGAGGAAAACTTAGCATATCTGGCGTTTTAGATGTTTTAAGTTTTGATGACCAAGTAGTTATTCTAGAAACAGAATTAGGTTTATTAACCGTAAAAGGTGAAAATATTAGAATTAATAAACTAAGTATTGATACCAGTGAAGTAATTGTAGAGGGAGATATTTCTTCCCTTGCTTATAGCGACAAAGAAGTAGATAAATCAAAAAGCAATTTATTAAGCAAAATATTTAAATAAAAAAGGAGAGTCAAGTAATGGTTTTAAATCAGGCATATCTATTTCTAATTTTTATAATAAATGGAATTATCATTGGTCTATTATTTGACTTTTTTAGGATTTCTAGAAGGGTAATTTCTACAAATGATATGGCAACCTATCTAGAGGACGTCTTATTTTGGATTTTAGCAGGAGCTATTATGCTGTATTCTATCTTTGTTTTTAACAATGGAGAATTACGCTTATTTATGTTTTTAGGAGTATTATTAGGAGCCTTTACTTATATGATATTCATTAGTTCGCATATGATAGCTATTAGCGTTAAAATAATCATGCTATTAAAAAAAGTATTAGGGATTTTAATAATACCACTAAAAGTAGTTTACAAAGCAATTCAAAAAATATTTTTCAAACCAGTTCATTTTCTATTTATCAATATTAGAAAAAATATATCAAATTTCGGCACGCAGTTTTATAAAAACATAAAAAATTCTAAAAAAGACAAAAATATTGTAAGAAATTGAAGATAAAAGAAGGATATTTCGAAAATATGTAGAATATATATAGTGTATATCCATAAGGATTAAGTCAAAAAATGGAGAGATTACAGATGAAAAAAAATATATATAAAAAGCTACTACTGTTGGCAGTTGCTATCTATGTAGTTTTTACATTAGTTAATCAGCAAAAAACATTAAATCAATATGCCAAAGATAGTAGCGAATTAACGGCTCAAATTGAAGAGCAAAAAGAATATAAAGAAGAGCTTGCTAAGAAAAAAGACAATGTAACATCATTAGATTATATTGAACAAACAGCAAGAGAAAAATTAGATATGTATTATCCAAATGAAAGAGTTTACGTAGATAGAGGAATGTAATTTTCATAAATTATATTCCTTTTTTTGGAAAAAATCTTCCCTTTTTAAAAAAAGTATGGTATAATAAAAACACTATTTATTCAATCGATTAAAAAATCCCCTATAAAATAGAAAAAATAAGAAATAAGGAGGCTTAAATTTATGTTAGACTTAGAATCCATGACTTTAATGGAATTAAAAGAATTAGCAAAAGAACACAACTTTAAAAATGTTTCAAAACTAAAAAAAGACGAACTAATAACAGTTTTAAAACAAATCACAAAACAAACTGTAAAGCAAGAAGAAGAGGAAGAAGTAATCACAGAAGAGATAGAAAAACCAGAAAGACAATATGACGAAAATGGTGAACCAATAGTAGATTACAAATTAACCAGTGAAGGTGACGAAATTGTAGAAGGAATATTAGACATATTACCAGACGGATATGGATTTCTAAGGGGAGATAATTTCTTATCCAGTGATAAAGATGTCTACATTTCAATGATACAAATTAGAAGATTTCGTTTAGATACAGGAGATATCATAAAAGGAATTTCTAGGTATAGAGAAGGAGAAAAATTCCCATCTTTAATATTTGTTGGCGAAGTAAATGGAGAACATCCAGAAAAAGCTATGAAAAGAAGAAGATTTGACGAATTAACACCAATCTATCCAAATCAAAGACTAAAATTGGAAACAGTATCTAATGATTATGCTACTAGAATTATTGATTTAATGAGTCCAATTGGAAAAGGGCAAAGGGGAATGATTGTAGCACAACCAAAAGTAGGAAAAACAACCTTAATGAAAAAAGTAGCAAATAGTATTTCAACCAACAATCCAGAAGTAGAACTGATTGTATTATTAATTGACGAAAGACCAGAAGAAGTAACAGATATGAAGCGTTCTATTAAAGGACAAGTTATTCATTCAACCTTTGACGAGTTACCAGAGCACCATGTAAAAGTAGCTGAAATGGTACTAGAGCGCGCTAAAAGGTTAGTAGAACAAGGAAAAGATGTTGTTATTTTATTAGATAGCATTACAAGACTTACTAGAGCATACAACTTAGTTATTCCATCTTCAGGAAGAACATTGTCTGGTGGTATTGATCCAGCTTCCTTACATAAACCTAAGAAGTTCTTTGGTGCGGCAAGAAATATTGAATTTGGTGGAAGCTTAACAATTTTAGCAACAGCTTTAATTGAAACAGGTAGTAGGATGGATGATGTCATTTTTGAGGAATTCAAAGGTACTGGTAATATGGAAGTGCATCTTGATAGAAAATTGTCTGAAAGAAGAATTTTTCCAGCAATTGATATTAATAAATCTGGTACAAGACGTGAAGATTTATTACTTACACCAAAAGAGAAAGATACTGTTTTTGCTTTAAGAAAAGCTATGAATAGTATGCCAGTTGCAGATGTTACAGAACAAGTTATTAGTCATATGACACAGTCTAAGAATAATAATGAGTTTATTGACCAAATGGAAAGTTATTTGAAAAGATTTAAATAAGATTTAGTTTTATAATTAAGAAGAGAGGAGAGATGATTTTAGGTATTGTTTCTTCTTAATTATAAAAATAAAACATTGCGCAAAATCAAAGTTTTGTGCAAATAGGAGTAGGAGTAAAAATATAGTTACCTCATTTAAGTATCCCCTTACAAATAATATTTCCTAATTATTATATCTTTATATTAGATTATATATTTTAGACATATAACTTGTTTATTTTTTATAAAAAAATGCTTTAAAAACGATTTTAGCGATTAAGCTTAAAATAGCCCTTATTTTCAGACAACAAACTATATGGCTAATTTTTAAAAACGCCTTAAAATCGATTCTCGTGCGTCGTTTTTTTAACACTTTTTGAGCTAAACACCTGTTGCTGCAATAATTATAAGATTTTTCAAAAATCACATTAAAATGATAATTTTATATAATATTGTAGATTTTATTATAAATAATGAAATTATATTATGAAGATTTATTATCAAATTATAAT
This sequence comes from uncultured Clostridium sp., assembly GCA_948468505.1. Taxonomy (GTDB): domain Bacteria; phylum Bacillota; class Clostridia; order TANB77; family CAG-508; genus CAG-269. Next base: position 3,211 of record CAOKJE010000006.1, read on the forward strand.
CGACTTATAATAGGTTTAACATTATAAGAAGATTAATTTTATTAGTGTAATTATAAAATGTCTTAAATCTGTTCTATTAAATTCTTTTAAAACTTTTCTATATACATCTTATTAATTTTTCTGGCTTTATCATAATTTTATCCTCCTAGTTATCAATTAACATCAATGGATAATTGATGACATATTCAATCTAGCTTTCTTGTCGTCTTCAAAACGATTCATAACGCCGTTCATATCAACATTGTATATATTAATTTTCAGATAATAGTTTTATCAATTTAACATTTTTATATATTTTTTCTCTACCTATTTTTTCAGATTCTAAAAGTCCTATTTCTTCTAGTTGATTTAAATATGAAGTTGCAGTAATTCTTGTAACGTTACATGCTTTTTCTATATAGGATATTTTTGTATAAACTTCATAAAATAAACTTTCTAATAATTCTTTTGAGTAAATTTTAGGTAGTTTACTTCTAAAATCTTCTTTGTAATCTTTCATTTCATTTTGAATTTTTTCAATTAGTTCTATTGTTTCTTTAGATGTAATTTCAATACCTCTTAAAAGGTATAAAATCCAATTTTCAAAATTGTCACTATCTCTAACTTCATTAAATAATTTGTAATATTCTTGCTTGGTTTTATTTATATATTTACTTAAGTACAAAATTGGACTATCAATTAATTTATTTAATACAAGATATAGAATATTTAATATTCTTCCAGTTCTTCCGTTTCCATCATAAAATGGATGAATACTCTCAAATTGATAATGTATTAAACAAACTTTTATTAGTGGGTCTATGCCATCCTCATTGTTATTAATAAAATCTTCCAAATTTTTTAAGTATTTTCTTATTTCTTGTTCATTTTGAGGTGGTGTGTATATTGTTTCTCCAGTAATTGAATTCTTTAATTCAGTACCTGGTAATTTCCTAATTCCAGCATTGTTATGTTCAATTGTTCCTTGAATTTTAATAATAGTATTTGTATTAATATAACCATCTTTTTTTATTTGTTCATATCCAAGCCAAATAGCATTTCTATAATCTACAACTTCTTTTGCGTTTTCTTCTTTATAACCACTTTCTGTTAGTACTTTATAAATATCATCATGAGTTGTAACAATATTTTCGATAGCACTACTATCTTTGGCTTCATTAATAGTTACAGCATTTATTAAAATATGCATATTTGGAATAGTATTAGCATAACCTTTTAATTCTGCTAAAGCTCTTGATGATAAAGTTAATTGTTCTAAAATTTTATTTGTTTTTAAATTAATATTTTTATATGGTAACATTTCTAAATTCATAATCTTTCCTCCATATATATAAAATATCATATTTTTTATATATTTTCAATCAATATGTATAAAAAATTTAAAAAATTATACATATTTTTAAAATATGTATAATTCTTGAATAGGATTCATATAATCTTAAACATAAAAACGTCCCATGATTTTTCTGTTCGCGTAATTACAGATAAGAGTTCTGTAAAGGTATCATCTCAAGCTTTTTATCATCGTGACAATCAAGTTGTTGTTAACTTAGAAAATGACACATTTATACCTGAGCGAAAAAATGGAATCACTAAAGCTGCTTTTGTTTCCACATTATTTGGAATAGTATTACTTATAGTAGGATTTCTTAATTCTAATCAAAAAATTTCCTTTAAATACCTTAAAAATCCTTCTAGTCCTTCTGTAATGTCTTCATATGTTTTGCCAAAATCTCCTGTCCACCATGGATCAGCTATATCTCTTGGCTGTTTTGAAAAATCTAGTAATTTGTAAATTTTGTTTTCTTTATCTTCTCCTACAATATTTTTTATATTGATAATGTTTTTTTCTTCCATTCCAATGATATAATCAAATTTTTCGTAGTCTTGTTTTTCTATTCTTCTTGCTATATGGTTTCCACAAGGGATTCCCTCTTGATTTAGCTTGTTTCTGGTTCCTCTATGCATAGAATTTCCGATTTCTTCTCTACTTGTTGCAGCAGAGTCAATATAAAATTCTTCTTCTCTCCCTTGTTTTCTGACGATATCTTTTAAGACACATTCTGCCATAGGCGACCTACATATGTTTCCTAAACATACAAATAATACATTTATTTTATCTTTCATTTTTGTCTCCTTTTTCAGCTTATTGTTTCATTTCTATTATTTTTTTATTTCCAAGATACTGTGTCAAAATTAAAACTAATGAACTACAAGCAAGTATTCCATCCATAATACCAGCAGGTAGCATAAATATCATTAAAGCCATTGTTATAACACAATTTATTATAGAAAGGACTAATCCCCACATTTTATTTTTGTATAATCCTATTGCTCCTATAATTCTTACTATTCCATAAATTAGTCCTATAATGCTCATCATATAAAGATTTTCTTGTAAATATGGAATAATAAAAGAAAAATACTTACTCATATCAAAATTATCACTTCCAAGTATTAGAGCAGGTATTATACAAATACACCCTCCAATTTCCATAAATGCACCATGAATAAACATTAGAATTGATGCAATTTTATATTTTTTCATATATTTCAACTCCTCTATACCTGTAATTTCTTATTCTAATTCTTTTTTATGATTTAAGTGTATTCCTATATGCCCTATTCCTAATATTATTGTTGATATAATTAAGAATACATTTTTACCATATATACCTAATAATAAAAATGCAATTACAGGCAATGTAGCACCTGCAACTGGTATTCCTAACAAACTACTGTACATATCTTTCATTGTTTTATTACTTTTGAAGTATCTTATCCAATATATTTCATATAAGATAATTAGAATAAAGGCAATTAACAATATAATAGACCAATTTGATATTTTATTTATATTAAAATCACTAAATATTAAAGATAAACAAGTTACTAATTTTTCTCCAATTCTTTCAAATAGTAGTAATAATTCATTCTCATTTTTAACATATTTATCATAGTCTTTAGGTTTATTTTTACTCCATATAATATTTGGTATTATTAGCATTAACAAAAATATTAAACCAACATAAGAAAAACCAAAGTGTATATTCATTTTTTATCTCACTTCCAAAATGTTACTAAACATATAAATCATATCTCTCTTATTATAACATTATTCTTAAAAAATGTATATTAAAATAGCCAATTATTCATATAATTTTTTCCATAATTTTACCCCCATTATAAACGAAAAAGCTATTTTTATAAATAAATTTCGTTTCCAAACTTTTTTGCTCTATAATAATATTGTCGAAAAAAATAAAATATAGATGCAATGTCAAAATATATGACAAAAAAAGTCAAATATTTTTTACATAATGTCTTATGCAATGTAGTATATACAAAGTACTTTTTATCACTTATAATATAAATATAAAAGAAAGGATGTTTTTCATGAATGTTTTTAAAATACCAGTTACTCCTACAAGTACACAAAAAACAATTAGATTTCCAGATAACATTATAAATCGTGTAGAAGATGCTATAGAGGGAAAAGAATGTACCTTTAGTGCATTTGTTATAGAGGCTACTCGTGTAGCTTTAGAACAGATAGGAAAATAAGCATAATACACAAAAATTATGAAAAAAATATAAAAGGCTAAACTAGAAATAATGATAAACCTTAAAATTAGTCTAGTTTAGCTCTTTTTATATCTTTTATCAGAAAAAACATAACTTTGCAGATTAATAACATCTACTACAAGGAGTATATCCACTACTTTTTGCATCTGTTAAGGACATTTCTATCTTACTTTTTCTTAAATAAGAACAATTCCCGCTATGATATTTACTTCCTGTATTTGTTACATAAACAACTGCTGAATTTGTATTTTGTGCTGTCGTTGTTACAGCACTATTATTAGTGGAAGCAGCTCTTGTGTTTTTTCTTTCGGTTAATATAGAAGATGTTTTTTTCAATTCTTCAATTTGATTAGTTAGAGTCTGTTTTTCACCTTCTAAAGCCTTTTTTTCTTCTTCCAGTTTTTGCTTTTCGCTTTCAAGTGTTTTAATTCCCTCATTGATTTCATTTTTCTTTTCTTCTTGCTGTAATTCTACTATTTTCTTTTCGTTTTCTGTTATTTTAGTGTTTTTTTCATTTATTTGATTTTGCAAAGTTTTAGAAGTATCTTCGGATTGTGCTTGTAAATCGGTATATTGTTTTTCTAAGCCTTGTTTTTCATTGCTTGTTCCTATGATTACTAAAAACATTATTGCAATAATAGCAACTAAAATACCTTCTATGAATAAAGATTTTTTTTGAATAGTATCTCTAAATCTTGAAAATAGTTCATTTTCATTACTTTCCTCATTTTTTTCCATAATTTTTCTCCATTTTTATGATTATTTAATACATAGAAGCTTCTACAATTTTAAAAGTTGCAGATCTCATTGCTTCTACCTTATCACTAGTTACAAAATTGAAAATTTCAATATCTTGACTTTGTCCAGCCGTTAGGTTATTAGCATATACATAATCTTGATTAATTCTTGAACCATTTGCATCTACTGCTTCTACTAAGATATTAAAAGATTTTGTTTCTTCTGTTTTATTTTTTACAGTAACAACAAGTTTTGTATTGGTCATTCCATATTGCTCCTTTGTAGCCTCAAAATTACCTAGTGTAACCTCTACATCATTCTTTAATATCTCTTCTGTGCTTCCTCCTGTAGCCTTATCCAATTCTTTACTAACGGCATCTAAAGAATCGCTTAATGTTTTTTGAGCATTAAGAGTAATTACAACGGCAAGAATACCTAAAATAATAGTCGTAATTGTCTTCCCTTTGCTATCTTGTTTTGCTAATGCAATCATTCCAAAAATAACAGCTAGAACACCCATTACAAATGATAAATTGTTTATGATTGGAATAATTGAGGTACAAATACCTATAATTCCTAATACTAAACCAGCAGTTCCTAGACCGCTTTTCTTTGTTTCTCCATAGTTTGCCATGACTAAATTCCCCCTTTTTCTATTTATAAAAACAGTATACACTATAAAAGGACGATTTGCCTATACTTTCTTTTGTCTTGTTCTATGTCTTACGATTGATTTCTTCTATTTATTTAATTTTTTTATCTTGAACGACACCCTTCGACAGCTTTTTTATTTTGACTTTGTTATACTCTTGCCTGTTGTGGTTTTTATAATTTACTAAAGAAAAGAGGTGTTATTTTATATGAATACGAATAAAATAGTAGGAAAAGAAGTTGGTGTAATTTCTATCCATATGTATAGAGAAGCTACAACAAATCAGCCGATTTTTTATGTTAAAAGTGAAAATGAAGAAGTGTTGCCACTTACCTACATTATTGAAGATACTTTAAAATTTTATTAGACTGAAATTTTTTTCAGTCTAATTTTCTAAAGAAAAGCAATTGTTTGTAATTTTATGTAAAATATGTTGTAATCATACTATAATACACAAGGAGGTAAAACATCTATGGCAAATTTTTTTTGGTGTCGAAGTCGACACAGAAAACATGACCCTAGAAGTTTTTTTAAGCGGGTTATTCCTTTCAATATTAATTTGTATTAGTATTTTCACCAGTACTTGTAGCATTTGAATTACTATTAGTATTTGTACTATTTGGTTGTGAAGTATTAGAACTTATATTACCATTCGTATTTGCCGAGGTACTAGCATTAGTACTGGTATTGGTTTTATTAGTGTTAGTATTAGTAATATTACTATTTGTAGTGTTTTTGTTGGTATTTGTAGAAGTATTAGTTTGGTTTGAATTTGATGGTTTATTATTTATAGTACTATCTGTTTTGTTTTTGTTTGGTAATACCTCTTGAGGGTCTTCTGCATCAATATCTTGTGTAATACCTTGTATAATTTCTTCTACCTTATGTACAGGGGTATTATCTTTATTTTCTTTTAATTCACTTCCAGAATGTTTATTACACAAATCTGGTGTCGTAAGCCATAGGAAGTATTCCGTATAGGTATTTTGACAACCCGTCGTTGCCTTTTTGCCAGTTTCTGCACATATAGTACAGCTAGACACAGTATTTGGCTTTTCAAACTTTTTACTACTTAAGCCAGCATGAATTCTTGACATGACATTAGCCCACAACAACCCTGCTGGATTTCTTTTATTGTAATAAATTGGCTCATTTGTGTCATAACCATACCAGGTAACTGCTGTATAATAAGGAGTAAAGCCACAAAGCCATCTATCGTAATTCTCGTCTGTTGTTCCTGTTTTGGCTGCTACATCAACACCTGAAATTTTACAATAGGTTGCTGTTCCATTAGCACCATTTACTGGGCTAGTTAAGATTTCTTTTAAAATATAAGCAACTTCTTTGGAAACTACTTTTTTTGTTTTCTGGCTTGTTTTTACAATATTTTTCCCCTCATGATTATCAATAATCGAATAAAAGGTTGGCTCTATATATTTGCCGTCATTTGCAATCATGGCATATGCACCTGCCATTTCTAAGGGGCTAATTCCTTTTTGCAAGCCTCCTAAAGATAATACTAAACTTTCGTCTTCCTTAGTTAAGCTAGTAATTCCCATCTTCTTTAGGTAACTAATGGACTTTTGAGGTTTTAATTTTTCCATAATTTCTACAAAAGGAATATTTTGTGAAGACTCTACTGCTCTTCTAACCGTTACTTTTCCTAGAGAAGGATTATAATCAGTTGGATGGTAACCGCCCTGCAAAATCTCTTTCTGTATCGTCATAAATCGATGCTGCGGTAATGATTTTTTTGTCAATGGCAGGTATTAATACAGATAAAGGCTTAATGGAAGAACCAGTCTGCCTAATACTTTGAGTTGCTCTATTTAAAGCTCTTGCTTTTGTTTTTTTACCTAATCCCCCAACAGTAGCTTTTACATAGCCTGTTTCGTGGTCTATAATAACCATAGCAGCTTGAGAAGAGTCATTTCCTATGTTAGATGGTAGGCTATATTTTGCTTTTTCAAATTCTGTTTCTGTTTGACTTTGCACTTTAGAGTCTTGTGTACTATGTATCGTTAAGCCTGCCATATTGATGTAATTGGTAGCAAAGGTTTTAGAAATATTGTATTTTTTAGCAATATCTTCTGTTATTTCCAAAATGAGTGCATCTGTATGATAAGAATAAACAGCTTCTTGGGTTTTTATTTGTCCTTTTTTAAAGTTTAATCCTTTGTCTAGATTACTGATTGCTGCATTATAGTCCTCTTCTTGTATATATTTTAGTTCTAACATTTTATTAAGTACGGTTTTGGCTCTCTTGGCAATTTTTTCGTTATTGTCTTTTCCGCTGGAATGGATTATAAGAGTTTGGCGAATGGTTAATTCCTGCTAAAAAAGCACATTCTTCTAGAGTTAAATCTTTAGCAGATTTATTGAAGTAATATTTTGCTCCTACCTCTACCCCATACATATTAGGTCCAATATAAATAATATTTAAGTAAGCAGATAAAATTTCTTCTTTAGAAAGACAGGTTTCTAATTGCCATGCCTTCCACCATTCTTTTATTTTTCTTGTTATGCTGTCTGTTGAGTCTCCTGTTAAGTTTTTTACCAACTGTTGTGTAATGGTGCTTCCACCATAGGAGGATTTTCCGAAATGAGTAATGTAGGAAACAATAGCTCCTCCTGTTCTTTTTATATCAATTCCTCCATGCGAATAAAAACGCTCGTCTTCAATGGCAACATAAGCATTTTTTAGATTTTGTGGTATATTAGTGTCTGGAATTGGTTCATTATTTCTTTCACAACCTAGTTTTGCAATTTCTTTTTTGTCAGTATCAATTACTACTGAATTTTGATTTAATAACATTTCTTTTGCCAGTTTTTTCCACGTGCTTGCAGAAATTCCTAAAGAAATTCCTATTAAAATAATTGCTAGAAAGATTATGCTTAGAATTATTTTTTTTAGTTTTTTTCTTTTGGTAGTCTTTTTTGATTTTTTCCTTTTTCCTCTTTTTTTAGGCTCTTGCTTGTCTTCTTGTTTCTTCACTTTCTGAAAGGCCTTTGGAATGTATTCTTCCTCTTCTTTTTTTCGAGACAATGTAAATCACTTTCCTTTAATTTTGTTTTTTTTATAATAGCATAAAAAATAGGAATTAGCAACTTAAAATTTTATTAATAATCGACATCAAAACGCATAAAATATTAATATGAAGGTTAATAAAATAGAAACAAATTTAAAGAAAAATTTATTTTTACATTCTTCTTATGTAACATTTTCTGCCACTAAGAAATTACCAGAAAATGAAGTGATTAGAATGAATCCTACCATTACTTTTCAAAAAATCCTTGGCTTTGGTGGAGCTTTAACAGAAAGCTCATGCTATCTTTTAAGTACAATAGAAAAAAAGTTAGCAAATCAAATTTTAGAAGAATATTTTGGAAAGGAAAATTTAAATTATCAGTTTGCTAGAATTTCAGTTGGTAGTTGTGATTTTTCTTTGGGTAGTTATTCGTATTCTAACAAAGAAAATTTAGAAGATTTTTCTGTTTTTCATGATGAAAAGTATATCATGCCTGTCTTAAAAGCTGCTCAAGAAAAAAATACTAAGCTTCAATTTTTGGCGTCTCCTTGGTCTCCACCTAGTTTTATGAAAGATAATAAAAGGTTAGTTGGTGGACGGAAAACTCTTGCCATATTATAAAAAATTATGGGCAACTTATCTTGCAAGATTTGTTCGTAGTTATCAAAGCCAAGGTTTTCCCATTTCCTATATGACAATTCAAAATGAGCCGAATGCCAAGCAAATTTGGGAGTCTTGTTTGTATTCGGCACAAGAAGAAGCTGATTTTTTAAAAAATTACCTCTTTCCTACTTTTAAAGAAAATAATTTGGATACGAAGTTTCTCATTTGGGACCATAATAAAGATATTTTGTTAGAAAGATGTATCGAAACATTAGTTGAGTATCAAGCTTTAAAATATGCTAGTGGTATTGCTTTTCATTGGTATACAGGACGGTCATTTTGAAAATTTAGAAGAGCTACATCACCTCTTCCCTAACTTACTTTTATTTCATACCGAGGGTTGCACTGGCTATTCTCATTTTAAACCACAAGATGAACTAAAAAATGCCGAGATGTATGCTTATGAAATAATAGAAGATTTTAATCATGGTACAAATTGTTTTATTGATTGGAACGTATTGCTAGATTATAGAGGTGGTCCCAATCATGTTAAAAATTATTGTAATAGTCCTATTATGTTAGATAAGAAGAAAAAAACTTTTATGAAAACGCCTACTTTTTACTATATTTCTCATGTGGCACGCTATATGAAACCTGGTTGTCGAAGAATTCATTTTAATAAATTTTGTGAAAATATTTCGGTATCTGCCTTTCAAAATCCGGATAAAAGTGTTATGATAGTATTGTTAAATAAAACAGATAAAAATGTCGAATATAATTTGTGCTATCAAGAATATGTTTTTCATGACAATTTAGATAGTCATGCGATTGTAACCTATATCATAAATGCTTAAATATTACCAAATAGAAAGGACTGATACTCAAATGATTGCAAGAGAAGATAATCCAGAGTTTTTGAATTCATTTTTAGATTATTCTATTACTATTTTAAATAAGTCACCAAATAGTATTAAAGAATACAATTACGATTTAACTATGTTTTTAAGGTTTATCAAAATGCATTTTCACTTGACCGATGAAACAGAACTAAAAGAGATTGAGATTAGTGATATGACAATAGATATCATAAAAAAGATTACTTTAGACGATATTCATGCTTTTATTTCCTATTTAATGCGTGAATTTAATAGTAAAGCAACGACAAGAGCAAGAAAGGTTTCAACGATTCGTATCTTTTTTAAGTATTTAAGTAGAAAAGCTAAGTTAATTGAGGTAAATCCAGCACAAGATTTAGAGACTCCAAAATTAGATAAAAGATTACCCAAATATCTTTCTTTAGAGGATAGTAGAAAATTATTAGATATTACTTCTAATGAAGATAATCGAAATTGTGAAAGAGATTATGCGATTATTACTTTATTTTTGAATTGTGGCATGCGTCTTTCTGAATTAGTGGGTATCAATGTTCGTGATATTGATTTTGAAGATTGTAAGTTAAATGTGATTGGGAAAGGAAATAAGGAAAGGACAATTTACTTAAATAAAGCCTGTATAAAAGCTCTTAATGACTATTTAGCAGTTAGACCAAAAGAAGGGATAAAACATGACAGCAAATATTCTGAAAAAGCTCTTTTTTTAAGTGAAAGAAGAACTAGAATTAGTAATCGAACCGTGGAAACGATTGTTACTAAGCAATTACAAGCAGCAGGTCTAGATACTAAAAAATATTCCGTTCATAAGCTTCGCCATACGGCTGCTACTTTGATGTACCAATATGGTCAAGTGGATATTCGAGCGTTGCAAGAGCTTTTAGGACATGAAAGTATTGCTACTACTGAGATTTACACACATGTTAGCAATGACCAAGTTCGTAATGCGGTTGAAAGTAATCCACTAGCAAATCTTTAAAGTTGTATAAGATTAATTTGGCAGAATTAAGATTTTGAAATGGTTTCTATTTTGATTCAAAATCTTAATTCTGATTTTTTTATATATTTGGAATTTTTATTTTTTGTCCTACTTCTAAATTTTCATTTCCTATATTATTTAATTGTTTGATTTCATACATAACTTCCCTAACGTCTTTATTTTTATAATATTCATTGTTATTTACTTGATTTTGGGCTATTGACCATAAAGTATCTCCACTTATGATATAATCTTCTTTATAGGTGATTTCTGTTTTGGAATAGGTATTTCCTAAGAGTAATAAACCAAGGGCAACTACTCCTAATACGATAATGACACTTCTTATAAATTTTGATTTGTTTACAATTTTAATTTTCATATAATTATCTCCTTTTTAGAATGTTTGTTCGTTGTTTGAGATAATTATATACGAACATTTTTTCTTTGTCAATAGTTTTTTGAAAAAATGTTCGTATTTTTTGAATTTATTTTTCAAACACTTTTATATAGTATGGCTGTAAGTCTGGTAACAGGCTGTCTAAGTAGATAATATTACCTTCTACATCTTCTATTTTCATATTAGGAAAAGTTCGTATCATTTTTTCATCGTTCCATCCGAGTATCTACAAGATAGCGAAGGCGTTCTTTTTGTTGTAATTTTTGGTAGTCCTCTTTTCTTCTTTTGCTATCTTTCATTTCTATCTGGTTTTTAATGGTTAACCTAGTAATAAAAATGTCTTGTGCATAGCATGTAAGAAGGCAATCAAAAGCTAAAAATATAATGATAAAAGTTAGTATTATTTTTGCTATTTTAGGTGTTGTTTTTTTCTTTATTTTATCCAATATTTTGTCAATTAAGGGATTAAATTTCTTTACTAAAAATATGGTTAGTACTCCCCAAAATACAGAGTATAATAAGCAAACTCTACCATTGATGTTTAAAATGTTATTGGTATAGTCCCACCATTTTGTATGCAAAATTACTTCTACTAAGAAACTTGTTAAGTATTCTGTTGCCGTCCCTATGGCATAACCACCTAGGAACAAAGTAAAATTATTTTTATTGAAGTATCTAGTAGCGACTAAAATAATAACTGCTCCTACCCCATAAATTCCGTAAAAATGGTCCATATAAGAAGCTTTGTCGACATTGCCATAGACCAGTGGTTAGAATTCCAAATATGGTTTCTATGAAGTATCCTAAAAAACTATATAAAATAAAGTAAGCTAATAATCTCCATACATTATATTTTTGCTTCATAAATTCCTCCCTTCCTTATAACAAGATAGGACTAATTTGTTCTCCATCTAATGCATATTCAATTGTTTTAATCAAAGATTCAAAATCAAATACAATGGATCTAGGCTTTGTGATAGGATTGTCTTGCCTAAAAGGTACAAAATAGTAATTTTTTCTATTTAATAATCTTCCTAGATTTTCTGCATTGCCACTTAGTCCATTGTTTGTGGATGGTGCTATTACTAAAGGAAAACCGATTGCGCAAATGAGATTTTGCTGCCATGGTTGCTGGGGTATCAATGATATCACAGGCAAGCTTTGACATAGTATTGCCGTGAACAAGGTGCAATAACCATAATATCAGTCATTTTTTTTGGTCCTATTGGCTCGGCATCTTGAATGGTATGAATTATTTTTTTGCCGGGTTATGTTCTCGATTTTTTCAATAAAATCTTTTGCCTTCCCAAATTTGGTGTCCATGGAATAACTGTTATATGACATAACAGGGATAATTTCTGCCCCTTTATCGATTAATTCCTTCATTTTAGGGATTGTTTTACTAAAGGTACAAAAAGATCCCGTTAATACAAATCCTATTTTTTTATTTTTCACTTCCAAAATTTACGCTAACCTCCTTTCATATTACTTTCTATATAATATGAAATTATGTAAATTTTGAAAGCTGTTTTTATCTATTTTCTTCAAAATATTTTTCAAAATCTTCTTTTGTAATTGGTTTTGAGTAATAGTACCCTTGTATGATATCACATCCAATTGTTCTTACAAATTCCATTTGCTCTTTTGTTTCAACGCCTTCTACTATGGTTCTTACACCTAGGTGTTTTGCCATAAACATGATATAATTTATCATGTTATTGTCTGTTTTTAAATCTGCTTTATCGACAAAAACTTTATCAATTTTAATAATGTCAATTGGCATGGTTTGTAGCATATTTAAAGAAGAATAGCCTGTTCCAAAGTCGTCTATGGATATCACAAATCCTTGTGCTTTTATATTATTTAAGACTTTTAGAATATCAATATCTTCGTCGATTGTTGCACTTTCTGTGATTTCTAAGTCGATGCTACTTGGTTCTATTTCATATTTTCTACATATTTTAACGTATTCATTAATAAAGTTTTCATTCGTAAAATGTTCCTTTGAAACGTTAATAGAAATGGTTGGCATGTATTGATATTGCGTGCGCCATTTGGCTAAGTCTTTACATACTTGTTCAAATATATATAGGTCTAGTTTTAAGATAAATTTATTTTTTTCGAATAATGGAATAAATTTATTAGGAGGAATGATTTTTTCGTTTTTATACCATCGAATCAATGCTTCTGCACCTGACATTTTTTCGTTTTTCGTGAAGGTTTTTGGTTGGTAAATGACAGTAAATTCTTTGTTTTTTAAAGCTTCCTCCATAGTTGCTTCTATTTCTTGTTCTTCCATCAGTTCGTTTTCTAGTTTTTTGTCAAATAAATAATAATGGTTATGGTACAAACCTTTAATTTGTGCTTTTGCCATATAGGCTTTGTCTAAAAGTTTGTTGATGTCTCTATCGTTTGATTTAACTTTGTAAGCACCAATTGCTAGGTTTAAATGGATGTCACTGTCCCCTATTTTTAAATTAGAAAGCTTGGTAAATAAAGTGTCAAGTAATTGATTAATGTCTTGTGTGTAACTGAAAATAGTAGCAAAGATGTCTTTTGAAATTCTACAAGTAATATTATCAGCTGGAACTGTAGTTTCTAGTTTTTTTCCTAATTCTTTTAAAATCTCATTACAAAAATCATAGCCATAAAGGTTGTTAAAGGCTTTAAATTTGTTGATGTCAAGGGTAACGATGTATTTATTTGGCTTAGCTTGTTGCTGTAGATAAATGCCACCATTTTCTTTGAAGTAGACTTCATTTCCCAGTCCGTGTTATTGGGTCAATGTAGGCTACTTTGTATAATTTTCTGTTTTGCTTTTGGTTGGAATAGTCAATGTAGATAGTTATACTTATAAGGATAAGATTGACTAGTAAACAAAGTCCAAGCGATAAAACAATTAATCGAATTAATTCACTAGCAATTGTTTCATCTGCTGCGGTTGTAACGACATACCAATCATTGATACCTACTTTTTCGTAATGGATAAAGTAAATGTCTTCACCAAGTTTTGCATCAAAAGTTCCCGTTTGTTTGTTTCCGAATTGCTTTTGCCATTTTATCAATTTTTTGTTTTTCTTCTTCTGCTGTTGGTGTAAATTTGTTTTTGATGTATTCATATAAGTTAGCATTGCTTTCTTTTATGTTGTTAAAGGAATCGATTAATACGGTTCCATTGTTGTTGATTAAATAGGTTCCACCTTTTCCGAAATAGTCTTCTTAATAGAATTTCTTGGTAATCCCAGGTGTTTATGGTTGCCATTAATACTTTTTCTTCTCCATTCAGTTGAAATGGTTTTGCATAGATGTTTACTTGATTGTTGGAAACGGTGCTTGGTCTGTTTTCTGTTAGGTATACTTCTTCTTGTTGGAAGAATTCTTCCATGTTGGGGTAATTACTTACAATATGACCATCGCTGGTGGTTCCATTCCCTTGCTTGTCTAGTATGACAAGTCTTGTAAAGTGGTAATTTTCTAAGTCAACTTCAAATCGTTCAAAGATTTCTTCTGGGGTTTTGAAGTATCCTCTATGAATGGATTCTACCATTATTTTAACAAAGTTTTTTTGCTCTGTGATGGATTGATTTAATTGGGTTGCTGTTTGCTGGCTTAGTTCTTTTATGTTTTGGTATACGTTTTGATAGATTAGGTCTTTTACATAGCCAACGTAAAAAAAGGATAATACTAAAATGATTAAAAAGATTGCTGATATCCATGCTATGTTTAGTTTGTACGGCTTTTCTTTTTGGTATGGATTGTTGCTTGGCTTTTTTGTTTTCATGTGTTTTTTTTCCTCCGCTTCTTTTTAAGGTTTATATCTGTAGTTCTTAATGTTATTATTCTCCTAACTCCTTTTTCATATTCTGTAACATTTTATTTTAGACAACCATATTTTTCTTTTACAATATGATATAACTCTTTGGCACCATTACTTAATTCTTCTTCGTTTACTTCTCCTAATTTATATCGTTCATTGAAATATGATGCTCTATAACTTTCATATTTCTATTTTCTAAATCCACTTCAAAATATACACCATCTGGTATGCCATCATTGTTTATATTTTCTGTTAAAGAGCCTAGCACATAATAAGGCAGGTTATCTTCTTCTATCTTTTTGGTCCAATGTTGATGCCCTGAAAAAATAGCCATTACATTTTTATCTTGTTTAATAATTTCCTTAATATCTTTTCTATTTTTTAATAGTGCACAATCTGGATGTTCTTCAAACCAGAAATTCCCTTCCATTTTATCTTCAGCTAATCCAAAATGTGTGAAAATCAAACATGGTAATTGATTGTTTTTTAAATCGTTTTTTAGCCATTCGATATCTTCTTTAGAAATATATTGTGCTTTGAAAATGCCACCTCTTTCTAACCCTAAGTCATGTCTTAATTCCATTCCTAATAGAATAAAATGATAGCCATTTAAATCAACTGAAAAAGTGGAATGGTCATATCCCATAATGTCTTCAACTTCTTCTCTTGTATTCATTATTCGCAAATCATGATTTCCAACTGCTGAATAAAATGGTGTTTTGATTGTTTTTAGGTGTTTCCAAATATAGTTTAGGTTTGCAATATCTCTATCATGGTTGTAGGTATCTTCGATTAAGTCTCCTAAATTAATGCTTACATCTGGTTTTATGGTGTTATTAATTTTATCTGTTAATTTTTCTAGTATGGGAATGGCATATTGTGTTAGCTTTCTATTTAAAGAAAAGTCTAATTTTTCTGGTCTTTTGTCTAAGTAATGTATGTCAGTAAATATTATTATTTTACATTTTTTGTTTTCTGGCATTATGCTTTCTCTCCTTTTCTACTATTCTAAATTCCAATTTTCAAGTTTGTATTTTTTGTCTTTTTCTAAATTAGTTAGGTTCTTTTTAATTTCTTTTATATCCTCTTCATTAAATGGTTCAAAGCCATCATAAAAACCGGTTGATTTGTTCGGAAAAACAAGTGCCTCTCCCCATTTTTGAGTTACTGAAGTTTTGGTTCTACCATATAAGTGGATATGAAAAACAGGTGGTTCTCCTTTTTGAAGAGCCCAATTTCCATTTTCTTGATAATTAATTCTTTCTATTTTGATACCTCTATTTTCCATTGCTTTTGTCATAGCATCACCTACTAGAATAGTGAGCCTCATTGCTTCTATTGCTAATTTTGGAGTAAGCTCACTTCTACTTCCAAATAGAAAGTCCTTTTGCCTTATCATAAGATGCCCACCTTCTCGTCTAGGAATATGAGGCCCTTTTGGGACTGTTACAACAAAGTTTTCTGTTTTATAAATTACGGTATCTTCAAATGGTTTTATATTATTGCTCAAATTCATTTTCTTTCTCCTTCATTAATTGATTTAATTTGTCTGGAAAATTTACTGTCATTCCATCAGTATTTAATATATAGGTCTTTTTCATAATTTCTTCATTATAAACTCCCCAAAGCCTAACACTTAGTCCATTTTCTCGTGCTAGTTTTACATCTTCTTTCGAAGTTCTAGAAGCTTCGGGACAAATTTGATTTCCTTTTATTTTTAGCAATTTTACTATATGATTAGAATTTATTTTTTCTTCTATTAACCAAGATATTTTTATATTGGAATTAAGTTTCCTTATGTTCTCTAGTATGCTATATTGGAAGGATGTAATATATATATGATTGTGGACTGCATATTTTTTAATAATTTCTAAAGTTTTTCTTTCTATATTTTCTTCCTTTTTCTCATCTTTTGTTTGTTGTAAATCAAGTTCTATTCCTGTTGCCTCCATTTCTAATGCTTTTCGGAAAGCTGCCATGGTATTTTCTGGTGCATAGTGTGATGCTCCTCTATGTGCATAGTTTATAAACATTTATCTACTCCTATTCTTCTCTTTCTTTTTATGTCAAAATCTTATCATATAAGTTATTTTTTTTCAACTAAAAAATAAGAAAGTACTATTTCTAGCACTTTCCTATTTTTTTAGCTAAGAAAAGTTTGGCAGGGTGACCTTCCTGCATCTCCTAACAATGGGTGGCGGCTGCCTGTTCCGCCCTCAAATCTTTTCCATTACTATTATATGCCAATATTATAATAACATACATTCAGTATTTTTTCAAGCTTTTTAGCAATATTTCTTAGCATATCCGCTTTTTTAAATATATATCTATTTTTCTTTCTGTCATTGTAAATAATGTCCTTGCAAATATTGTTCCATTATTACTTGCTCTCACTGCAACTAAAACATATTTATTGTTTATTTTGTATTTTTTTATATATTCAATTGATTTTTGATTAGGATTTTTAGCAACATAATCAGGTTCTTTAATTATACTTTCTATATTTGTACCGATATTGTTGAAAATCTTGTAAGTGTTGCTTTTTCATATGATTTATATTGTTACTACCGATATAAATGGGCATTTCTTTTTTGTAGTTTAAATCAAGTAACTTAATAACTTTTTTGTTTATTATTCCTATTTGTTTATTCATATTTTCTCCTTTTTCCTAATTAGTACAATTATACTATAATTTTACTAATAAAGCAATAGTTTTGCAAACAAAAGTTTTAAAATTATTCTTGAAGTTCACACATATCCCATCCCCAAAAATAATATCTATTTAAAAGGTGATATTTTGAAAAAAACAAAAATCTTCTTTATCAATGGCATCATACTAACTATAACAGCCCTAATTATGAAAAGCATAGGCATGTTATTTAATTTATATATAGCAAATAAAATTGGGAGCGAAGCAATTGGTGTATTCAGCTTAGTTATGTCAGTATATTTATTTTTTGTAACATTAGCAACTTCGGGATTAAGCTTAGCTACAACTAACATTGTAGCAGAACAATTTACGAAGAAAAAATTTGGGGATGGCTTAAAGGCAGTAAAAAGTTGCCTTTTGTTTGGTTGCTTTTTAGGATTAGGAAGTAGCTTTCTTGTTTTAGTTTTTTCTAATACGCTTGTTAGTATCTTTCTTAAATTTATGGTGTCTTCTTTGCCACTTTATTTAATTGCTATTGGACTACCATTTATTGCAATTTCTAGTGTATTAAATGGTTATTTTTCTGCTGTAAGAAAAGGTTATAAAAGTGCTTTTTGCCAAAGTTTTGAATTAGTCATTAAAATAATAGTAACGATTCTACTTCTTAATTTTTATACAAACAAAAATGTAGAAAGTGTTTGTATTTGCTTGATTTTAGCAGATGTTATTTCTGAAATTTGTTCTTGTATTTTGTTGTTTGTTTTATATCAAAAAGATAAGTGTTTTTTTTATAAGCAAGCTATTAATGCAATTACTTTTAAAAAAAGAATTTTAAAAATAACATTGCCAGTTTCTATTACTTCCTATATTCGTTCTGGCTTATCCACTTTAAAACAGTTCTTAATTCCAAATCGTTTGGTTTTATTTGGCTTGCCTTATAGTTTAGCCCTAGCTGAATACGGAAAAATTAATGGAATGACGATGGCAGTTTTGTTGTTTCCTAATGTGTTTATTACGTCTTTTAGTAATCTACTAATTCCGGAGTTTTCTTCTTTACTTGCTAACCAATATAAAAAGAGAATATTGGATATTTGCCAAAAGGTATTTTGGGTTACTTCCTTATTCTCTATTTGTATTTCTATTATTTTCTTTTTGTTTGCTAATAATATTAGTCTTATGGTATTTCATAATTTGTCATGCAGTAAATACATTAAAGTCCTTTCTTGGCTTATTTTGTTTATGTACCCAGATACTATTTTAGATAGTATGCTAAAGGGCTTAAATAAGCAATTTCAGGTTATGGTTTGTAATATTTTAGATTTGGTTTTAACAATTGCTGTTTTGTATTTTTTACTTCCTTCTTTTGGCTTAGTTGGCTATCTTTTTGCTATTATGATTAGTGAGGTGTTTAATTTTTGTGTTAGCTTTTTTTGTCTTAACCGTGCAACTGGGTTTAAGATGCCAGCTTTTTTGCTTTGTTTTTATTTGCTTTTTGGTGTTTTTGGGATTTATGAGTTATCTATTTTCTAAGTTACTACTTATCACCTCTATTTTTATTAATAATAAATTATGTCCCTGTACTTCTGTATTTAGTTAGAGCAAAATTCCATAACTTAATAGCAACAAACCATAAAGCAATTGCCACAAAAGGAGATAAATAAATCATATAAGAATTCAATCCCAAATAATCCATAGTTGTATAATAAGCAACAAATGCAAATGGCAAAATAATAGTTATTACTATTTTTATAACTTTACTATAAATATCAATGGGATATTCTGTAAAAGTATACATCCTGTAAAAGGACCATATTACTTCATCAGAACGATAAGTCCAAAAAGAAGAAATGCTAAAAATAGTATTAATCGCTCCTATTATTAATGCTCCTATTATACTAAAAAATACAATTTTAAAGACTAATAACGCTGTAATTGGTATAGCAAGATTTATTAGCATATAAATTGTTATTCCTAGACCTATTAATACATCTCCTACGGAAGTAAATTCACTAGAACCACCAATAATAGAAATAAGTGGATGTACAGGTCTTAACAAGATTTTGTCAAAGTCTCCATTTCTAATATATTTGGGACCAAGTTGATAAAGCTCGTCAAAACAATATCCTGCTATTCCAACGGGAATTCTAGTAACACCATATAGTAGTAGTATTTGTTTAAAATTCCAACCAGCTAAATTTTCAGTATTTTGAAAAACAATTATAATAAAAATTAGACTTACTAATTGTACTATCAATTGAGAAAAAATCCCAACAATACAATCAATTCTATAAATCAAAATTTCCTTCAAAGCACTTTTTAAAAAGGAAAGGTATAAATTTATATTATGTAGTATTTTTTTCATGCTATCCCCCATTAATACTTAAATTTTTTATGATGTGATTAAAAAATTTCCTAGCTATTAAATATAATAAAATTCCCCAAATAGAATTCGTGTAAAATCCGGCAGGCACCTACTATCATTTGAAGAAAAAAGGTTGTTGGAATACCTAGTAAAATAACAATAATACACAAAATAAAGTCTAGTAAACTAGCTGGTAATACTATTTTCCAAAAAATAGCACAAAACACAAAAGTTGCCATTCCTACTACTGTTGCAAAAGCTAATTCTCCTAAATTCATTCCAAAATAATATTTAAAATAGGAAATAGGATTTAATAGTTCTTTATTTATTTGTCCAGTTCGTATAGAATATGCCATGTCTTCATTAATTCCCCAAGTAACAAATGAAATAAAAGAAATGGCTAAGATATAGTAGGTTACCATTTGCGACAAGGTAAATCCTCCTGCATCTCCTGTTTGGCTGTAAATTGCTTGCCATACGAATATATAAACCATAACTTCTACAATTCTATTTAAAGTAAATAGCCAAAAGTTAGATTTGTAAATAGTGTATTGATTAAATTGCATTTTTCCCAAGGTCAACATTGTTTTTAACATCGGTATGTACTCCTTTGTAAATTTCTTTTAAGATATCTTCCAATTCAGCTTCTTTCATATGAATGTCCTCTATGTCACAAATTTTAGATATTTCATTCATTAAGTTTATAATGGTTGTTTCTTCATGACTAAATTTTATTTTTAATTTATTTTCTGTCTCTTCTAGTATTTCTATATTGTTTACGGCAAGATTGTTTTCTGCTTTTTCTTTTTTGTTAGCTGTTATAAATTCGGCTATAATATATTTTCCATAGGTATCTTTAAACTTTTGCTTTTCTCCATCATAAATAATTTGACCATTGTCCAATAAAATAATTCGATCACATACATCTTCTATATCTTTTAAATCATGTGTAGTTAATATCACTGTTGTATTTTTTTCTTTATTGATATCTTTGATAAATTTCCTTATATTTTCTTTCACCAAAACATCTAACCCAATTGTTGGCTCGTCTAAATAAACGATTTTGGGATTGTGTAGAAAAGTTGCTGCAATTTCACATCTCATTTTTTGTCCTAAGCTTAAGTTTTTTACTTGCTTTTCTAATAATTCTTCTAAGTCCAATAATTCGGTGAATTTTTTTAGGTTTTTACGATATTCATTTTCTGGAATTTTATACATTTTTTTGATTAGTCGAAAAGATTCTATTACTGGCAAGTCCCACCATAGTTGTGTTTTTTGACCAAATACAGCACCATTTTCTCCTATGTATCCTACTAGTTCTCCTTCCTTGATTTTAAAGTTAATTCCTTTTACAGCTTCAAATTCTTTGTGCTTTGGTTTTATTAAGTTTTTGATGTATCCTAGCATTCCTTCTTCTTTTTCTATTATTTTGTAAGTTTTTACTAGATTTTTTACTTCTATGATTGACATTTTTATCTCCTATTCTACAAATAAAGCTTTCATGATATATTTTCCATGCCGTACTGAAAATATTGCCATGGTCTATCACCTCTTTCCCCTACTTTAGCATAAAACCTAAAAAAAGACAATATCAAAAACAGATATTGTCTAAATCTTAGAAAAACGTTTATTTACCTCATTCCAATTAACAATATTCCAAAAAGCAGCAATATAATCTGGCCTTTTCGTCTTATATTGAAGATAATAAGAATGTTCCCACATGTCTAAAACGAGAAGCGGTCGGCAGCCCCATAAGGTAAGGTCTTGATGCTTTTCGCATTGCAAAACTTCAAGTCTTTGCCACTTTGGAACCCAAACCAATAGACACCAACCGTGAAGCCTCTACCATTTTACTTGCTTCATTAAATTGATTTTTAAAACCATCAAAACTTCCAAAATCCTTTATAATTTGTTCCATCAACGCTAAGTTAGCTTCTGTTGGGACAGCAGGACCCATGTTTTGGAAAAACAGCTCATGTAAAATTGCTCCTGAACCAAAAAAACTCAAATTTTTTTCATAACATTTTATGTTTGTAAAATCATTATTTTTTCTTGCTAAAACTAATTTTTCTTCCGTTTGATTCGTGTTATCTACATATCCTTTATACAATACATGATAATGCAAATCTAATGTTTCCCTCGAATAATACGGTTCTAACGCATTTAAGGGATAGGGTAAATCTATCATTTTTAACATAAAAAACCTCCTTTGCTATATATATCCATATTTATAAAAAATATCACTTTGTCATGAAATTGTAATATTTTTTACTGCATTTTTTTGGTATAATAAAAGAAGCAAAAGAAAAAAATTTAGGAGGATATTATGCTTTTTTATCATTTTGATTTATTAGATAATTTTATAAAAAGTGATATGATAACAAATATAAAACAAGAGAGCGAAAATATAAAGCAAATTATTAACCTATATCATAATAAAAAAATGAACCTTTTATCCATTACAACCAATATGATTAGTATGGCTGAAGGTTTAAATAAAAATAAATTAGACTCATTTTATGATGCGGTTTCATCATTAAAAAAATCTTTTGAAAACCTCGAAGATGTTCAAACACTTATGACTAAATTAGAAGAATTATTACAAGAAACCATCTCTTTACATGATAAAAGTCTTGAAAACAATTGGAATGAAATCAAAGCTAACTTAGTAGAATACAACAAACAACGTGACGAGCTAACCAACAAAATGCTAGAATTTGAAACACTTAATACTTCTATCTTAAATTCTGCCATTTCGTTATCACTAATGACAACATCACGAAAAAAATTTAAAAAACAACCGATTCTTACGGAAGAAGTAGCCAAAACACCAGAAGCTCCAAAACCAGAACCCCAGTTGGATTCTCATGACAATAATACTTTGATTATTACAGAAAAAGAACAAAAAGCTTATTTACCCTTTTTCTACTCCACAGTAAAAGAAATTTTTGAAACTTCTAATAACCGTTATCAAACCATACAAGATGTTATCGAAGAATTATATGTTGTACCTTTAGAACGCTTTAAAAATTCAAGTTTTTCGCGATTTAAAGAAACTTTTAATCTAATACGAAATAAAGAAAAAGGCTCTATTTCAAAAGCATTAGATTTGGGATTAGAACTCATGTTAAAACATAACTTAAATCCAATCGTGATTGCCGCTTGTAGAAATTTAGACGAATTAGATATCTACCTGGACTGCCTAGAACAAGACCAATTGCAAGATTTTTCTTGTTTTACTATAAAATTTGAAGTGATGCCACAAGTATCAAAAAATGAAAGAAATGCCTTTTTATATTGAGGTATTTTTTTTCATTTTTTGTACAAACTAATTTTATTATGAATCAAATTTTAAGTACAAAATTAGATAAAACCTGTCCCAAAACACGACATTGGTTTCAATTTCAGTTTAGTTTTTCGATTTTAGTTACTTTATTATTGATGGCAGGTGGTGTATTTTATTTTTATCGCTTACAAAGAGAAGAAAAATTTTCTACTCAGCTGATTTCTAATTATAATATTTCTAGACTCTATAGTGATCAAGATAAAAAGCAAGAAAATAATGTTGCAGTAGCAGATAATGAAAATGGGTTGTTTCGGTATTATCCAAATTCCTAAAATTAATTTGTATTATCCTGTTTTTTCCCATTTGTCAGAAGAACTTTTGAAAACTTCTCCTTGTAAGTTTTATGGTGATACGCCAGATGTAAATGGAAATATTTGCATTGCTGGTCATAATTATGATAATTCTTTATTTTTTAGTAAGATTTCCTCTTTGGATAATAACAACGAAATTTTTATTTTTGATCAAAATGGTAAGCAATATATTTATTTAGTTTATGACAAATATGAAGTAGCTCCTAATGATCTCTCTCCTATTTTGAATTATCCTGAAAATGAAAAAATTTTAACTTTGGTGACTTGTAATAATTTTAATTCGAATCGTATTATTTTAAGGGCAAAACAAAAAAGCTTTCATTAATTTGAAAGCTTTTTGCTTTTTTATATATTTCTATAATCTTTTATTTTTTTATAAGCATATACAGCTGAAATACCAAATACTACGATTAACATACCTACTGGCATAGAATTTTGAATACCTGTTTTTGGTAAATTAGTGTTGTTATAAATGCTGGAATTGTTGTTACCTTTGTTTGTGTTATTATCGTTTTTGTTTGCATTCTTATTAGTAGTATTGTTATCAAGCGTGTTGTTTTTAGGTGTATTATTGTTTTCCGTATTTGAGTTTGTGTTATCCAGCGGTAGTTGTGTAAAATCATTTGCTGCCAATACATTGGTACTAAACATTATTACCATTACACTAATTAATAAAATTGAAAATAATTTGATTAGATTTGATTTTTTCATTTTTCATTCTCCTTTTCTTTTTATTAGTATTCTTATAATTGCTTGTAATTATACCAGAAATTTATGTATAATTCAAGAAATTTTTGTAAAAATTTTAAATACTAATTTCTTTTGTTTTTCAATTATCATTTTATACTTAAAAATAATATAAGTCAATACTTTTTCTGATTTTTTTATTTACATTTCGGTTACAAAATTGTTACATTTTTTACACATTAAATTTAAATAATACAATATCTCCATCTTGCATAATATAGTCTTTTCCTTCCATACGTACCAATCCTTTTTCCTTGGCAGTTACCATAGAACCGTGCCTTCATTAAATCTTCATAGGAAATAATTTCTGCCTTGATAAAACCTCTTTCAATATCAGTATGTATTTTTCCGTGCTGCTTTTGGTGCTTTGGTTCCTTTTTTGATGGTCCATGCTCTTACTTCTGGTTCTCCTGCTGTTAAGAAAGACATTAAGCCTAATAAATCATAACTTTTTTTAATAACCTTGTCTAATCCAGATTCTTCTAATCCAAGAGCTTCTAACATTTCTCTTTTATCTTCGTCTTCTAAGCTAGATAATTCTTCTTCAATTTTAACACATAATGGAATAACTTCTGCTTTTTCTTTGGCTGCATATTCTTTGACCTTTTTTACCAATTCGTCATTTTCTGCGTTTTCTAATTGCTCTTCTGAAACATTGGCAATATATAAAATTGGTTTTGTTGTTAATAAAAACATTTCCTTAACCATTTCTTCCTCTTCTTCATTAAAATCAATGGCTCTTGCAGAAATTCCATTTTCTAAGTTTTCTTTTATTTTTTCGAGTAAGTCAATTTCTTGTTGATATTTTTTATCTGCTTTTAAATTTTTTCTTGCTTTATCTAGTCTTTTATTAACTGTTTCGATATCAGCAAAAATCAATTCTAAATTAATGGTTTCAATATCTCTTACTGGGTCGACATTACCATCAACGTGCACGACATTAGAATCTTCAAAGCATCTTACTACTTCACAAATACTATCTGTTTCACGAATGTGTGACAAAAATTTATTGCCTAATCCTTCTCCCTTACTGGCACCCTTTACTAGCCCTGCAATATCTACAAACTCAATTACCGCATGGGTTGTTTTTTGTGGCTGATACATTTTTGTTAGTTCGTCTAATCTTTCGTCTGGTACTCCTACGACTCCCACGTTTGGTTCTATCGTACAAAAGGGATAGTTAGCACATTCAGCTCCTGCTTTTGTGATGCTGTTGAACATGGTGCTTTTCCCTACATTTGGCAATCCTACAATTCCTATTTTCATTTTTTCCTCCTTTTTTGTTTTGACATAATCTGGGACAGGTTTGCCCCTGTCCTTTCTTGTTCTATTATTTTGTTTTATTTTCAATTTCTTTTAGTAATTTTGCTTCAAAATCACCAACAGCCATCGTTCCTATGTCTCCTTCTTCTCTAGAACGAATCGCAACTGTTTTTGCTTCTACTTCTTTATCTCCAATCACTAGCATGTATGGCACTTTTTCAAGTTGTGCTTCTCTAATTTTATAACCGATTTTTTCATTTCTATCGTCTAATACTACACGAATTCCCTTTTGGGCTAAATCTTCTTTTACTTGTTTTGCGTAATCATGTTGTTTATCTGTAATTGGCAATATTTTTACTTGTGTTGGTGCAAGCCATGCTGGGAAAGCTCCTTTGTATTCTTCAATTAAGAAGGATAAGAAACGGTCGAAAGTTCCTAAAATTGCTCTATGGATAACAACTGGTCTATGAGCCTGACCATCTTCTCCAATATATTCTAACTCAAATCTTTGTGGCAATAAAAAGTCTAATTGACAAGTTGAAATGGTTACATCATGTCCAATTGCTGTTTTGATTTGTACATCTAGTTTTGGGCCGTAGAATGCTGCTTCTCCCTCTGCTTCGTAGAAATTGATTCCCAATTCTGTTAGGATTTCTCGTAATTGACTTTCTGCGTTATCCCACATTTCGTCGTCGTCAAAGTATTTTTCTTTGTCATTTTTATCTCTCAATGATAGACGGAAAGTGTAGTTGTCAAATCCAAAGTCTTCGTATACAGATAGAATTAATTTTACAACTTCTCCAAATACTTCTTTAATTTGCTCTGGCGTTACAAAGATATGGGCATCATTTTGACACATTTCACGAACTCTTTCTAGTCCACAAACACTACCGCTTGATTCGTAACGGAAGTCATGTGCTAATTCTCCAATTCGAATTGGTAGGTCACGATAAGAATGTAATTTATTTTTGTAAATCAACATATGATGTGGGCAATTCATTGGTCTTAATACTAATTCTTCGTTTTCCATCTTCATAACAGGAAACATATCATCTTTGTAGTGATCCCAGTGTCCACTCGTTTTATATAGGTCAACATTAGCAAGTGATGGTGTGTAAACATGTTTATAGTCTAATGCTGTTTCTTTATCTGCAATATATCTTTCTAAAATCCTTCTAATGGTTGCACCATTTGGTAAATACATAGGAAGTCCAGATCCAACTAGTTCATGTGTCATAAATAGTTCTTGTTCTTTTCCTATTTTTCTGTGGTCTCTTTGACGTGCTTCTTCTAGCAAATCTAAATGTTCTTGTAGCATACTAGCTTTTGGGAAAGAAATAGCATAAATTCTTTGTAACATTTTATTTTTTTCGCTTCCTCTCCAATAAGCTCCTGAAGAAGATAGAATTTTTACTGTTTTTACTTTTCCTGTACTACTTAAATGTGGTCCTGCACATAAATCGGTAAAATCTCCTTGCTTGTAGAAACTAATTTCTTCTCCTTCTGGCAATTCTTCGATTAATTCTACTTTATAAGGTTCATTTTTCATAAATTCAATTGCTTCCTTTTTTGGTAAAGAAAATCTTTCAATTTCGATATCTTCCTTTATGATTTTTCCCATTTCCTCTTCTATTTTTGCTTTGTCTTCATCAGTAAAAGGAATTTCTACATCAAAATCATAATAAAAGCCTTCGTCGATTGCTGGTCCAATAGCAAGTTTTGCACTAGGAAATAATCTTTTAACCGCTTGCGCCATAATATGCGAAGTGGTGTGCCAATATGCTTTTTTACCTTCTACATCTTCATTTTGAAAGGTATGAATTACTAAGTTACAATCTTTTTTCAATTCATATCTTAAGTCTTTAACTTCTCCATCTACTTCTCCACAAGTGGCATTCCTTGCTAATCCTTCACTAATTTTTTTGGCTACTTCGAAAATTGAACTTCCTTCTTTAACCTCTAAAATTGCTCCATCTTTTAATGATACTTTAATCATAAAAATTCCTCCTTTTTTGCCATGATTTTGGGGACGGAGGAAAAAATCATGACGATTATTTATTAAAAATTATATAATAGCTCTTCTTTGTCATGATTTTTTCCTCCGTCCCCAAAATCATGGCAAAAAAAACACTCCTACAGATAATAATTTATCTATAGGAGTGCATATATTTGTGCACGGTTCCATCCTATTTTTTAACTTAATTTGATTTAAGAAGGTAACGGTTCTTTTCCGCCTAGCTTATTCACTAGGAACTTTTGAAGAGTTAGTTTTCGAGATATGTTTTCTTAAAATTGGCTTTCAGCCTATGACCAATTCTCTCTTTTTAAGTAACCTCTACCCTACTTTTCTCTTACTTGTTTTTAACTTTTTTAGTTTACATTTATAATTTTAATGCATTTTTTTAAAAAAGTCAATAGAAATTGTTTACTTTTTGAAAATCTTGTTGTATAATAAGAAAGTATTTGAAAAAAGACAGTAGCTATTTGGGCAAAAATGTGAAAAAAGAAACGTCCCCAATTGCACAATGCTTCCATAGCTCAGTTGGTAGAGTGCTACCTTGGTAAGGTAGAGGTCACGGGTTCAATTCCCGTTGGAAGCCCCATAAATAAAAAGTAGTATTTTGAAATATACTACTTTTTATTTTATTTAATTTTATCTACTAGTTGGTTCTGGACTTTTTATGTATTTATCAAGTCGAATTTTCTAATCATTTTCTTGGAACATGTTTTTTATTGCTTTTTTACGAATTCTTTGAATGGCATTGTCAACTGATTTGACAGGAGAATCTAATTTTTGTGCAATGGTTACATAGCTATCTCCTTTTATAAATCTATCTAGTACTTGCTTTTCAAATTTACTTAAATGTTTATTGACTGCATTTTCTACTTCTTCATAGTATTCTTTTTTCATTACGGTTTCTAATGGGTCTTCTACTGTTTTGCTGTCAAAGGTGTCGATAAGTTCTACGCTATCTTCTTCGTTATTATCATAGGCTGCTGTGTTTAAAGATAGATATGAATTCAATGGCATGTGTTTTTGCCTATTAGAGCTTTTTATGGCTGTTATTAGTTGCCTTTCTATGCAGATGTTAGCAAAGGATTTAAAAGCGTTTTGTTTTTCTTCATTAAAGTTTTGAATCGCCTTAAATAGCCCTATCATTCCTTCTTGTACGATGTCTTCTTTTTCTGCGCCAATGATAAAGTATTTTCCTACTTTTACATTGACTAGATTTTTGTATTTTTCTAATAAGTAGGATAATGCTTTTTCGTCCCCTTCTTTGATTTTGGCTACAATTTGTTCGTCTTTTAGGTTTTCATATTGATTGGTTGTGTAATATACGTTTTCGTTTTGCATATCGTGCTTTTTGCTACCTCCAAAATGTGCTTTTTTCTTATTATATCCGTCATTTTTTGCATTGTCAAGCGGTTTTTTACGTTTTTTTGATGTTTTTTACAATCCTAACTCTTCTTTTATTATCACCCAAACATTGTCACTTTCCATTCCTTTTTGCCAAGAGCCAACACCTGCTAGATTATTTTCGGTAATAAGAGATAGCTTTGCTTTTAAAGATTCCTCGTCCTCAATCCAAATTTCTTTTTTAGCTCCGCCCTTCTGTATATTCTACATAGTTTTGTTTTAGGTCGTCATCCCATTTTCTTTCTACGCCATCTGGAATTACTTTGTCTATACTTTTCATGGTTACTGTTTTGCTGGTTGCTTTTTCTTCTCCTTCTTTTGTGGTCCAAACTCTTGTATAGAATGGAACGGCTAAGATTATTTTGTTGGCTTCAATTTCTTCTGTTTGCAAGAATTTATTTAGGCTTAATTTTACCCAGTCATATCCTGCTGTAGTTCCTGGTTTTGTGCTAGATACTCCGATATTGGTCATAGGCCATAAATACAATGTAATCTGCGACATCTCCAATAACGTGTCTATCAAAACACATTGACCAAGTTTCTCCTCCATCTGGTGCTGTTACATCAACAGAGGTAACTAGTCCCATTTCTTTTAGTCTAGGAGTTAGTTCAATGATAAATCTGGAAAACATGTCTTTATCCTCTTGTTTCATATTTTCAAAGTCAATGTTAATTCCATCTAATTTATATTTTACACAGACATTTACAATGTTTTCGATTAGCTTTTGTCTTTTTTGGTAACTATTCATAATATTGGATGTAATAGATAGGCTTTCAGTTGCTGCTTCTGCATTTGAAAACATCGGCCAAACTTTATATCCTTTAGCGTGTGCCCATTCAATATAGGCTTGTCCTTTTGTTCCTACATTTTCTTTAAAGTTTCCTTTTTCGTCTAAGTAGAAAAAGGCTGGTGATACTACATTTACTCCTTCAATTTCTTCTCCATTTTTTTCAGGTGCAGAGGCATATTTAGAAAAATATTCCCATGTTAGGTTGATTTTTCCTTCTATTTGTTTTTCTTCTTCCATTGCTTCACGAACGGTATATTCATTTTCTAGTTTGTCAGTTTTTACATAGCCTAGCTTTCCTTTTTCGGTTCTTATTTTTGTGTAACCTTTGTCACTTGATACAACAATGACGCTTTCTCCTTTTTTTATTCTGTCCACTGTCTTGGCAATGATGTTTGTAGAAGATTTGACTGGCAAGTTGGCAGATACAATTGCTCTTTTTTGTTCTTTATCCAAGGAATCCATTGTGATTACTTTGGAAGCTTCTAAGTTTTGTAATTCAATATCGTATACATCCTTCATTTCGCTAATTGGCAGATAGTCTACATTGTCTTTTTGGATGGCATGGGCATAAATTTTCTTTTCGGATCCATTTATGGTGATCGTGTTTTCTTCAAATCCTATGGTTGCTATTTTTTTGTCATAGGTTGTAACTATTTTGTTGGAATCTTTTTCGTCATAAATGTGCTTGTCAAAAAAGTTTCCAATATCAGCTTTTGATAGATAAATTATGCCTTCTTCGATTAGGATGTCATTTTTTAGGTTTGAGGTTACATTTTTATTGTTGATTACTAGATTTGTTTTTTTGTTTTTGTCTAATATAATATAGTCATTTGCAATTAGTGCTACAAATGCTAGTATGATGATAGCTACTATGATAAAAAAGATTTTTATGATTTTTTTCTTCTTTTTTTCTACGTCTTCTTTTGCCATTCGTTTTGGTTTTTGTTTTGTTTTCTTTATTTCTTCTTCCATTTTTTCCTTTTATCCTTTCTTTTTGGTATTATTTTTGATTATTCTTACTATAACACAAATCTTTTATTTAGCAAATAGTTTTTTTGATTTTTGTTTTAAATGTTAATTAGGCTTTTTTCATTTTTCGTAAAAATTCTTTTTGCTTATCCGTTATTCGATATGACTCTATTGCCTTTTGTAATGCTTTGTTATAAGTAAACTTATCTAATTTTGCCGTTTTTAAATAGATTAAAGTTTTGTCATAAAATTTAATTAAGCAAATGGATAGCGCCCACGCTACTGCCATTTGCACATAATAGTCGTTACTTGAAATGGCATTAAAAATCTCAAAATCTTTTGGCAAATATTCTTCTTCTATGTAAAAATCTAAAATCATAACAACACCAAATCGAATTAGGAATTCTTGGTCTGCTCGCAAATACTTTTGTATTAATTCCCACATTTTTTCTTTATGCTTTTTTGTGATTTTTAAGCCTGCACAAAATACATCACAAATGGCCCAATTATTAATTTTTGGTACAAATTCTTCTATCTGTGTTTGTATTGTTTCAAAAGGCTCTTTTTCTATGCCTATTAACATTCCTTGTAGCATGATTTCTTCGTAGTATTGGTTATCTATTTGTTTTAGTAATTCTTCGATTTTATAGCTTTGGGATAATTCTTTGGCGTAATTTCTTAAGACAGGAACTCGTATTCCTATTATATTATCGGTTCCTGGACATAGTTTGCTGTGAAATTCTTTGTATTTTGAATCCGCTAATTTAAATAATTTTTCTTTGATTTTTTGTTTCATTTTTTCTCTCCATTTCCTTTTCTATTTATTTTAAGGATAACAGCATTATATCATATGTTTTTAAATTTGCAATCTAGGGTAAATCATTGTATAATAGAAGCGTATTAAATGGGAGGTTCTTAATGAAAATTTTAGATGTAACAAAAAAAATAGATGAAGATAAACTAAAAAAAATTGCAGCTGGTATGAAAAATGGAAAGCTTTGCCTCTTTCCTACAGAAACAGTTTATGGGATTGGCACAAATGGTTTGGACGAAGAAGCTGTTCAGAAAATTTATGAGGCGAAAAAAAGAGATAAAAAAAATCCTATTAATTTATTAGTAAGTGACATAACCATGATTGAATCAATCACTAAAGATATTTCTCCTTTGGAATACAAGCTTATGGAAGCTTTTTTTCCTCGGTCCTTTTACTATCATTTTAAAAAAGAAAGATATTGTTCCTGCGATTGTAACGGCTGGCTCTTCTTTAGTTGGCGTGCGTATGCCAAGTGGTGAGATTGCAAGAAGGTTAGTTCAGCTATCAGGTGTTCCTCTTGCCGCACCAAGTGCTAATATTTCTGGAGCTTTAAGTGGTACTAATTTAAAAGATTTAGTAGAAGACTTTTCAGGTTCTATTGATTTTGCAATTGATGGTCGGTGAAAGTAGTTTAGGGCTTGAGTCTACCATTGTTAGAGTAATTGACGGTATTCCACACATTGTAAGACCTCGGTAATATTCTTCCAGAAGATATTAAAAAGGTGGCACGGTGAGGTTGTTTTGGAAAAAAACCATAATGATATTTTGCCAAGTTCTAATTTAAAGCATTATCAGCTGAATTGCTTGTCTACTTTGGTATATGATTTGGATAGTGAAAAAATGGTACGTAAGATAATTACTTTGGCAAAAGATTGCAAGGCTCCTGTGATTGTTTGTTGCAAGGAAAATTTTGAACTTTATCCTTTTTCAAATGTCATTGCTGTTGCTTCTAAGTATGATTTAAAGGCGTATTCGAAAAATCTCTTTTCCGCCTTACACAAGGCTTCTTCTTTTTTTCCTGATATGGTTTTTGTGGAGGGGCTTAAGAAGGAAGATTTGGGCATTGCTATTATGGATCGATTGGAAGGGGTTTGTGAAAGGAAGTTTTTTTAAAAAATTAAGAGAGGAATTTTATGTTGTATTCCTCTCTTTTAAATTAATCACAAGGTTTCATATCATTCATATAGAATTTTTTCTCAGCTAGTTTATCTTGAACTCCACGAAGTGCTTCACCAAATCTTTGGAAGTGAACAACTTCTCTTTCACGTAAATATCTTAATGGGTCTAATACATCTGGATTATCACGACAAAGGTCAATTAATTTTTCATAGGTGGCTCTTGCTTTTTGCTCTGCTGCTAAGTCTTCTTGTAAGTTTGCAATTGGGTCTCCTTTGCAGGCAATATATGATGCTGTAAATGGTAAGGGTATATTTTTTAATTATTTCTATATTTTATAGCCAATATTAATATAATTAAGCAAAATGCTAATTCAAGACTCGTTTCAAATATTAGCATAAAATCCTTACTTACAATTATTGCATATATTGTATATGCCAAACTACTAGTAACCCATAATATCCAAGACTGTATACTTAAATCATTGGATTTCTTAGTTTTTATCAATTTAACTGTTTGTGGAAAATAGGATATAAATGTACATATTGATACTATTCCTAATAATATATTTCCTAGCATATTCTTTCTCCTTTCATTATTACTATTTTTAGTTTCTTTCAATATTTGAAAATACTAACTTTAAATTTATATTACGATTACTGTCAAATTCGATTTTATCTATTAATTTAGCTAATACCTGTTTCGTTATATTATTCGAATTTAAAAACTCTTCAGATAGCTTTTTAATTTGATTATAGCTTATTGTATTTTTTGATTTCTCTATGTATATCTTTTTATCTAAGTCATTAATTTGCTTTTTACAGTTTTGAATTTCATTTTCCTTTTGTTCTTTTATTGATAAAAATGTTTCATTATTAATTATGTTTTCAAGTTTATCATTGTAAGTTGTTTTTATTTGTTCATTTAGCTTATCTATCTTTATAATTAATCTTTGCTTTTCATCTTCTAATCTATGCCATTCATAATTAATGCTTTTTTCTAAATTATTCATAACCGCTTTTATATCATTGTCATTAAAAGAAACACTTTTACACTCTTTTTCTATTATTGGTATTATCATATTATACAACTTTCGACTACTTATAGATTTTGTATTATTACATATTTTATTTGTACCTTTATTAGCTGCAGAACATATGTAAGAATTAATTTCACACTTTCCACCATTTTTAGTAGGCTTTTCTTTATGTTTTAATGTTGAAATACTTCCACAATCTTTACAATATATTAATCCTTTAAAAATGTCATCATATTTTCGATTTCGATTATTTTTAAATTTTTCTTTTAATATCTGGCATTTATTAAAAATTTCTATATCAATTATAGGTTCGTGAATATTTTCAACAATAATTTGATTCTCTTTTGTATTGATAATTCTTTCTTTTCTTCTAAAACTAGGCTTTACCGTTTTAGCTCCTACCATAGTTCCTATATATACAGGATTACTAACGATTCTTGTTATTGTAATCTCTTTCCAACCTTCTGAATTTGCTTTTACTCCTTTTATGTTTAGATATTCTCTAGGCGGTAAAATATTTCTTTCATTTAAACTATTTACTATTTCTGTACGAGTATATCCTTTTGAATATTTTTCAAAGATTTCCTTTATAATTCCTGACACTTCTTTGTCAATTATTAATTTATTTTTATTATTAGGACTTTTTTTATATCCATAAGGAGCAGTATTCCCTTGAAATAAGCCTTGTTTTGCTTTTGCTATTTTTACTGCTTTA
Organism: uncultured Clostridium sp.; assembly: GCA_948468505.1. GTDB lineage: Bacteria > Bacillota > Clostridia > TANB77 > CAG-508 > CAG-269. The sequence goes on from CAOKJE010000006.1 coordinate 37,442, forward strand.
ATCTTTCTCGATGTTTCTTTTGGATATTGCTCACTCATTACAGCTTTAAAAGGAATAAAATCGTCATCTTCTTTGTAATATGTATCTATCGTATCTTCTGTTGCAGTAATAAACCTAACTTTTTTTGATGGAAAATATTCTTGATAATATCGTAATACTTCATTTGTTTTACGTCCAAGTCTTGTTAAGTCTTTGATAACTACCATATTTATCATTTCGTTTTCTATATCATTAATCATTTCTATAAATCCAGGTCTATTAAAGTTTGTTCCTGTGTATCCATCATCAGTATAATCTTTTACTATGATAAATCTATTTTGTGGCTCTTTTTTGGAAAGTTCTGAAACATATTGCCTTAAGATTTTATCTTGATTAGATATACTTTCACTTTCTTTTTTTCCATCATTGTCATCTCTTGATAATCTTTTATATAATCCAACATAGAATTGTTTTTCGTATATGTTGTCTAACTTTTGCAATTTTACCTCCTTCTCTTAAAGTTTAGACAACCATTCATTGCTTACATTATAACTAAAAAATGTAATTCTGTAAATGGTGACTTAATCTTTGTTTGTAATCTTATTTGCATAGTATTCCTCAAATATTTGTAGTATGATATTTTTTAAATCTTGATTTCCATATTTGATTTTAATGTTGTAATTTACTTTTTCCATATACATACACCTCTTTACATTAGTATTTTTTTGAGATAGGTTTATGCATAAAACCTAAGCCAATATTAATCCATTGTCAAACTCTTTGATTTTGTGTCAATGGCTATATGCAACTGAACATATGTGAAGTTGCACACTAAAAAGCAGAAGCCAGTTTTTCTGACTTCTGCTAAAGATAATATTTGATAATAAAAATACATCATATAAAAAACTGTATGGATACTGTAGTATTTTGCAGTGTTCTTGTGAAATATTATGTTGACATTTTGTTTCTTGCATAGTATAATTATTATTGATTAAAGATAAAAAAGGAGGTTCGACATTATGGATAATGTTATAACAGTATCCGAAAACAACACTATTACATTAAACCTCAGCCTTAGGAAACGGTTAGGAGATCCTTCAGCATACCACAAGAATAATACTGACTCAAAAGAGCTTTTTCTTTTCTGGGCTTACAGAGGTAACAAGAAATATGTTGTTATTCACACCAATATCCACTTTGAACATAGTCCAGGGTATGCATACTCTGGCTGTATCAAAGAAGGAAAAATTGTAATACCAGCAGACCTTGCTAAACCTGGTCAAATGCTAGTATGGGATAAAAAGATTTATCCTTCAGTTCCGATATGGTTTGAGGTTTTATAACCTCGCTCCCCTGTGCATACACAGGGGAGATTTTAATGTATTTTTTATGCAGACAATTTGCAGAGTGCAGAGTGCATACACTTCGGTGTATTTTGGTAGTTCTTTTAAATTTTTCATTTTGCTATCTCCAATTTATACTTCATTATTTTTAGATTTATCTATATTTTCTGTTCCTAAAAGTAACATATCAAAATCTGATATAAATTTTCTATCTTGAATAATTTTGTATTTTTCATATTCATTTTCAGCTTTTTCAATAGCTTGCTTATGAGAAATTTTTCCTGAATCTTGTAATATTTCCTTTTTTCTAAACTTCAATAGACTATCAGTCTCATTTATCCAATCTTTCATTGTCATTACTTGATTATCTTCAGCCATTGCTTCTGCATAATCTAAAAATAAATTAGTTAGACTATTTAATTTTTTTAATTCTGCTTCGTCTAAATAATTTTTGGCTATTCCAACATCATATTTGTATATCATTCCATTGGGGGCTTCTTTCCAAGTAGTTAATCCCATATTTTCTTTTTCTGCATTTGCTCTTTCATAGATTAATTCTGCTGCTGTATGACTTGTTATTGCATAATGCAATTTATTTTGAACTATTTTAAAAAATGTATAAGCTTCTTCCGACTTTTTATCATAATCAATAGATGTTGCTATAAATATATCTGTTATTTTTTGATAAGCCATTCTTTCGCTTGTGCGAATTACTTTTATTCTTTCTAACAACTCATCAAAATATTGACTGTTTACTTTTCCACCTTTCAAAAATCTGTCATCATCTAAAACAAAACCTTTTATTATATATTCCTTAATTATTTTGCTTGCCCATTGTCTAAATTTTACTGCTTTCTTTGAATTTACTCTATATCCAATAGATATAATCATATCTAAGTTATAATATTTCGTTTTATATCTATGTCCGTTTTTTCCAATAGTCTCCAAAATGGAGAATGTTGAAACTTCTTCTAATTCCTCTTGTTCATATATATTAGCTATATGTTTATAAATTGCTTTGTCATTAACATTAAACAGTTCAGCAATTGCTTGTGCATTAAGCCAAATATCCTCATTTTGTAAAATAACCTCTATTTTAGTATTACCTTCATCATCAGTATAAAATATAATATCCTTTTCATTTCCAATTAATTTGTTATCCATATTATATCTACCTTCTTTCAAATTTATAATATATTATCAAACATTAGTTCTTTTGTCAATTGCAATCACAACATTTTTCAAAAAAAGGAATACAAAAACTGTACTCCTTTATTTAAAATAGGTTTTATGAACCAAATCTCAAAATATTTAATTAGGTGAATGATTGTCTACTTTAAGTTTTCATCATTCTCCTTACCGAAACAGCATCATATGATGCTGTGAATGGTACACCTGCTGCTGATGCTGGATATACATCTACCCCATGGTCTGTATAGTATGGTGCTAAACCTGCTTTTTCGATTTCTTCAATACTTGCTCCTTCTGTTAATTGGTGTACGATGGTTCCTACCATTTCTAAGTGTGCTAATTCTTCAGTACCGTACATCATTTAAAATAGCCTTTGCCTTTTGGTCTGGCATACCAAATCTTTGAGAAAGATATCTTAAAGAAGCGGCAAGTTCGCCATCTGGTCCACCATATTGTGAAATAATCACTTTTGCAAGTTTTGGATCTGGGCACTTAATATTAATAGGATATTGTAAAGTTTTGTTATACGTCCACATTAGAAATTCCCCCTTTCCCATGGCCAGTTTTCGTTTTGTTTGGAGGAACTATTTGTTTATACAATTTTTATATCCATATTTATCGTTAAAGTGGATATAAACTAGGCTTCAAATGGATGCTTTTAATATATCCACTTGGAGCTTTTTTTCATGTCTTTAAAGTGGATATTTTGACAAGTTCCTAATATGCTAAAAATAAACAAAAACTTAAAAAAAGTTGTTTGGAGTTTAAAGGGTATGATACAGAAAAATGAATTTTTGTAAAATCAAATGTGTATATTGTTATAGTTTTTGATATGGATATATAGACGATTAAATTAAAATAGTGCAATTATCCAGTCAAATAATTACACTATTTTAACTTAGTTGTTGACATTGCATAAAATGAGTGATTACACCCCCAGTAGATCATGCATTGTTTTGATTGACAAATTCCATAAAACGGTCATATTCTTCTTCATTCAAACTACAAAGCGTTCTAGGAATGTCAATTGCATCCTGTGGGATAACCAAAGCATGATTCTGCCAAAAATTTTGGCATTTTTCTGCAAAGTCCGCCCCCTTTCTACGAGATTTAGGATTACCTAATACAGGAGGAACTCTCTTTCCAAAGTAGCAATCAATTATAAATACTTTATTGTCTCGAGATTCAAACATTATGGTCATATAGGTAGTATTCCGTTGAACTCCATTAAACAAAACAGGAACTCTCCACTTAGTGTTGGATTTACGGTAAACCCAAAACACTCTGTCTTTTTGATAGTCTTCAACTTCTACAAGAGAAGTTGAACCGACAATTCTGTTGAAACAAAATGTGTAAATTGTTTGGAAGTCTTTGTATGAAATACGAGGTAAAGCTTCTGCAATAAGATTCTTTTGTACATCAGAAAACTGCTTAAACTTCCTTTTACTGTAATATACATTTTGATTGTCATGTGTTCTGCCAGCAAAGTTAATAGTTTCATTCATATGAAATTCTCCTTTCTTATTAGGGGGAGTGCATATATGTGCACTCGATTGTGTATTTTCAACAAAACTCTTATTGAGTATAATATAATTATACCACATTATGTCGATTTTGTAAAAAATCGCATGTATAAAATTCTTTATTCTTCTTATTTTTATAAAGTGGATATATTTTTCTTCTATAACTATTGAAAGATAAACCTAAAAAAAAATCACATGTATATATTTTCAAAACAAATAAAATATTATATAATACCTGTAGTAACAATTAATATGCAAATTGCTACTACAAAACTATATAAAAAAACAAGTAAACACATTTTGAACTAAAATGAATAAATATAAATTATTTTTGGACAATTTATATTTATTTTTTTATATTGTAGAAAATTTCTCCTAGTAGGAGGAATTTTCATACAAGATAAATATGCGAATTTATAGAATTTCTTTGTGGTTACCACCACTTAGAAATTCTTAAATTCGTTTTTTGTTCATAAACTTATGTAGAAGGTGATTCAATGCAAAAAAACACATTACAACCTAAAGTAACAAATATATATCGTGAAAATGGTGTAACACTTACAGACTTAATGCAAGAATGGCTAAATGAAAATTATTTTTTTTGGAATTTAAATACTGATAAAAATGAAATAAAATATAAATGTATAAATAAATAGTTATCGTAAATTTAAACTCTAGGAAGGAGGCTAAATGCAAGAGTTAAACTATAACTTCCCTCCTACTTATTTTAAAGTAGGAATTTACACAAGACTTTCAAGAGAAGATGAAAAAGACAAAGAATCTGAAAGTATTGATACACAAAAAAAATTACTAACAAACTATATAAAAAGTCAAGGTTGGACTTTATTTAAAATATATGTAGATGATGGATTTACTGGTACAAATTTTAATAGACCAGATTTTAAAAAATTAATAAATGATATTGAACTTGGTAATGTAAATTTAGTAATTACAAAGGATTTATCAAGACTTGGAAGAGATTATATAGAAACTGGTTACTATTTGGAAAAATACTTTCCATTAAAAAATGTAAGATACATTGCCTTAAATGATGGAATTGATACTTATGATGATAACAATACCAATAATGATATGACACCATTTAAATCAGTTTTTAACGATATGTATGCAAAAGATATTTCAAAAAAAGTCCGTTCTAGCTTACTAACAAAAGCATCTAGCGGACAAAACATCAAATCTTTTTTACCCTATGGTTATAAAAAAGATGAAAAAGACAAGAACATCATTTTAGTGGATTATGAAGTTTCTCCTATTGTTCAAAAAATATTTGAAATGTATTATACAGGAAGCAATAAAACTCAAATATGTAGATACTTAAATACCAATAAAATACTAACACCTTTAGCTTATAAAAGAAAAACGACAAACTATTTTAATCCCAATCATAAAACTAATTTATGGAGTACTACTATGATTTCTAAAATTCTTAGAGATAGAATTTATACAGGCGATTTAGTACAACATAAATATAGCAAACTAAATTATAAAACTAAAAAAATTATTAATGTACCTAAACAGCAACATATTATCGTTGAAAATAATCATGAAGCAATTATTGATAGAAATATTTTTAATAGTGTTCAAATCATGCTTGATAAAAAATCGAATGAATGGAATTATACCGCTTCTTCTCCACATTTACTACAAGGGCTAGTTTTATGCAAAAAGTGTAAATCAAAAATAACCTATAATAAAAATCATGGGAAATATTTTAGATGTGTGTGTTCTTCTTACAAAAGAAATGGTAGTAAATTTTGTTCCAATATCCATTTAAGAGAAGATACATTAATAAATAGTGTAATTGATAGTCTAAAAGAAAATATTGCTAATTTTCTAAAATATGATGAATTAGAATATATCTGTCCTAACACTCAAATAGATAATAAAAAATTAGATTACTTAGATTCTAAAATAGCTGAAAAAAATAATTTAATTCAGTCTTTGTATGAGGATAAAGTAAAGGGAATTATAACAGAGGATTTATTTATTAAACTTTCTAAACAATATGAAACAGATAAAAAGACCTTACTAAATCGATTTCAAAAGGAAAAAGAAATTAATAAAAATACAATAAAAAAAGAAGATTTAATCTGTAATGTGAAAGAATTGTTAGATTTTAATGAAAATAATATAGATAGAAATTTGCTTTTAAAATTGATTGATAAAATAGAAATAGATGATGACAATATTGATATTTATTATAAATTTAAGGCAATTTAATATTGTAAATTCATTTTGAAGTTGCTATAATAAATACATAAATAAAAGAAAGGAGCTGATATTTATGTCTGAATCACAAATCCAAGCAATCAAAGATGTTATTAAAATGACACCACGACTTAATGTAGAATGTTTAAATTCTGTTAAAATCTTAATGGAAAAAGCAATTGATTCTGAACTATTACGATTAGAACCTACTGTCATTTTAGAAAACATGGATATTACTGAAAAGGTAATGTATTTAGACTATTTAACAGAAAGCAAAGATACCAAAGAAAAAGAACTAAATAATGCAGTATCTTTTGAAGAAATACTACAAAGAGAGGGGTTGACTTACGATGATTTACAAAATAAAGATTAGACCAAAAGCCCTCAAATTTATTGAAAAACAAGACAAAATTCAAAGACTACGAATTTACAAAGCAATTTATAACCTGCCAAATGGCGATATAAAGAAAATGGTAGGTTGTAAAAATGATTATCGACTTCGAGTTCGGTGATTATCGTATTATTTATGAATTAAATCAAAATGAACTTATCATTTTAGTAACAAAAGCAGACAACAGAGGACAA
>CAOKJE010000007.1 GCA_948468505.1 uncultured Clostridium sp.
TATATCAAGAAAACAATTGGTAATTTTTGTAAGAGAATTTTTTTACCCTATGAATTTAATACATGATATTTTTCAAAATATTTGATAAAGCAAAATCCCAATCGATTGAATCACAAACAAATTCAAAACATTAGAAGTAAGCAAATTATTCGTTGCCTCTACCACACCTAGCATTACGTCTTCTTCCTGAGATTGGTAATGCTTTTGTGCCTCAAAAAAAGTAATCAATTCTGGAATACTCGTAATAAAGCCCAGCAATATCCCTATCAAATTTTGAGAAATATTAAATTGGTTGCACAAGCCGTTTAAATTATCTCCCAATAGCTCCCCTATCACATATAGCAAAACACTTGTCACCATCAAAATAAAAATATAAACCACCGTTTTTCTGGTATTTCCTTTTTCCGTTTTTCCTTCGTCTTCTATTTTTCCTTCTATTTGTCTATCCTCTTTTTGTAGATACAACTTATGCACATTATGATTTATCACTTGAAACAAGCTATATAAAATACAAAAAGCTGGAACCACTAGCCAATTCATTTCTATTTTCTTCCACACCAAAAACACTGGTATTGCTATCGTTACTAACACTAGCACAACATTTACTCGAATGGCTTGATTAGAAAAAGCCTTTTTATTCTTATTTAAGATAATAGAAGCTATATATTGTATAAAATTAATCACATTAGAACTTAATACATTAAAAATACTTGTAGCAACCAATCCATTTATACTAGAAATGCTAACCGTTAGAAGCTCTGGCACAGAAGTTGCAATCCCTGCAATGTCTCCTACCGTCTTTGGCTTTAGACTCAAATTCTCTGCTAATCTTCTAAGCACTACTACTAAGATGTATTTTGCAATTAAAACAATTAGCCCTGCATACAAAATAAATTTTATTATCTCAAAAAACATTTCTCTTACCTCCAAACAGGGATTGAGGGGACGTTCCTTAAAATCCCTGCTTATTACCCAAAAATTTAACATCAACTTTTTTTTATTTTGTCCATTTCCTTGCTAATTATGAGATTTTGTAGTATAATTCGCTTAAATAAAAATAAAAGCGGACTAAAGGAGTGTCCCCCAATCCCTAAAACAGGGATTTTAAGGAACGTCCCCTCAATCCCTGTTTGGAGGTAAAACCATGATTGATATCAAATTTTTAAGAGAGAATCCCGATGTAGTAAAGGAAAACATCAAAAAGAAATTCCAAGACCAAAAATTAAGTTTAGTTGACGAGGTAATTAGCTTAGACGTAAAAAGCAGAGAAGCTAAATTAAATGGCGATAATCTAAGAGCGGAAAGAAAGAATTTAAGTAATCAAATTGGTTCTTTTATGCAAACTGGCAATCAAGAAGAAGCTGAAAAAATAAAAGCTCAAGTAAATGAAATTAACGCTAAACTAGAAGAAAATGAAAAATTAGAAAACGAATATACGGCAGAAATCAAAAGTAGAATGATGAAAATCCCTAATATTATGCACGATTCTGTTCCTATTGGAAAGGACGATAGTGAAAACGTAGAAGTTCAAAAATTTGGAGACCCTGTTGTTCCAAATTACGAAATTCCTTTCCATGGTGAAATTTTAGAGGCTTTAGGTGGTCTTGACTTAGAAAGTAGCGGACGTGTTTCTGGCAATGGTTTCTACTATTTAATGGGAGACGTAGCAAGACTTCATTCTGCTGTTTTAACCTATGCAAGAGACTTTATGATTAATAAAGGATTTACCTATTGTATTCCACCATTTATGATACGTTCTGATGTTGTAACTGGTGTTATGAGTTTTGAAGAAATGGATGCTATGATGTACAAAATTGAGGGAGAAGATTTATATTTAATTGGGACAAGCGAGCATTCTATGATTGGTAAATTTAAAGACCAAATTCTAAAAAAAGAAGATATGCCATATACTATGACTTCTTACTCTCCATGTTTTAGAAAAGAAAAAGGTGCCCATGGTATGGAAGAACGTGGTGTATACAGAATCCATCAATTTGAAAAACAAGAAATGATTGTGGTTTGCGAACCAGAACAATCTTGGGAATGGTATGACAAAATGTGGTCATATACCGTAGAATTTTTCAGAAGTATGAATATTCCTGTAAGAACTTTAGAATGTTGTAGTGGAGACTTAGCAGATTTAAAAGCAAAATCTTGTGACGTAGAAGCTTGGAGCCCTAGACAACAAAAATATTTTGAAGTAGGAAGCTGTTCTAACTTAACTGATGCTCAATCTCGTAGACTTGGTATTCGAATCAAAGGAGAAAATGGAAACTATTTTGCTCATACTTTAAATAATACAGTGGTTGCCCCTCCTCGTATGTTAATTTCAATTATGGAAAATAATTATCAACCTGATGGTAGTGTAATTATTCCAGAAGTTTTAAGACCTTATATGGGTGGATTAGAAAAAATTACTGTAAAATAACAAATTAGAGAAATGAGAATACTAGTATGAATGAATCTATACAATCTATTTGTAAAAACTATGAATTAGAAATTTCATTTTATAATACCACTAATGGTATAGAAGAACTTTCTACTTTACTTGATATTGTTAATAAAAAATTAGTTTATAGTAAGGGTTTCTTTTCAGATGCCTCGTATACCATTGAAGATGTATATACACCACAAGGAAACTTTCGAATTACAAAATCACCTAACGAAGAACTTTTGAAATATAAATCAAGTTCTCTTTCTTCTTCCTATATTACATTAGAATTTAATAATGTATGCTTAAGCAATAATCTGTCTTTATTACAAGAAGGAAAGAACTTGTTTATAAAATATCAAACTATTGCAAGAGTAATTCCATATGTGCAATTAGAAAAACATCTCTCAACTGCTCTATCTATAATTCATCAATACATTGCAACTGGAAAATTAAACATAAATAAACTTCAAAATTTAATTAACAAATTGCAAAATACCTATTATGAATTTGCTCCTCGCTCTCTTGCTCTATTACTTAATTTTATACAAAACCCAAAAAGCTGTGACATAGCAAATTTGTGTGATAACATAACTAAATCTATTAATAATATTCACAAAATTATAGAATTTAAGTCAGTAGACTTATACCCCAAAATGGAAAACAGGAGTGAAAAATAAATGTTAATTAAAAACCCTAAATTTGAAATATCAGCTGTTCGCCCTAGCCAGTATCCTTCTAATGGCTTGCCTGAAATTGTTTTGGTACGGAAAGTCTAACGTGGGAAAATCTAGTTTTGTAAATACTATGATAAATCGAAAAAAATTGGCTAGAACTAGTAGTGAACCTGGTAAAACTCGCCAAATTAATTTTTATAATATGGATGATACTTTTTATTTTGTTGATTTACCCCGGCTACGGTTTTAGTAAAATGTCTAAAAAAGAGCAAGAACAAGTTGGCAAATTTATTGAGGAATATTTGTTCCATCGAAAAGAAATTGCTTTAATTGTATTTTTGGTGGATATTAGGCATAGTCCTACCGAAAATGATAGGCTTATGTATAATTATATGATTTCGTCTGGACTTCCTTGTTTAATTTTGGCAAATAAGGCTGATAAGATTGCTAAAACTAAGGTTCCAGATGCCGTTCGTTCTTTGCAAAAACAACTTAATCCTCTTGGTGATATTACAACTCTTCCTTTTTCTTCTGAAAGAAGAGTTTATGAAGAGGCTGTTTGGGGTTTTTTAAAGGATTATATTGATTAAAAATTTTATATAGGAAAAAGGAGATTTCAAAGTATCTCCTTTTCCTTTTAGTACAAATTATTGGGTTAAAATTCGCTATTTTTAGCAACAACATTTACATTTGCACTTTTTTTCTTTTTTGCAATTACAGAACATTAAAATTATTGTTAAGATTAACAATAGTCCCAATATTACTGCTAACACGATAATTGCTGGTAAGGCTACTAAAATTGCTGCTGCAACTGCTGCACCTATTATTAATCCAATAACAAGAGTAAATGCTGCTAATAATATGATTGCTATAATTCCTAAGCAGTTTCTTTTTTTAGCACATTTTTCTTGTCTATTGTCATAGCAATAAATTGTTTCTTGTGGCTCCATTTAAAAGTCACCTCCAATATAGTACCTTGTTTGATACTATATTGTATTATATGTCGTTTTTTGTCGTTTGGTGACTTCTCTTTTTGAGTTTTTCTAGGAAAAGTACAAAAAAAACAGTTGACTTTATGTTAATATTGTTATATAATGCATTTTGATATTATTTATTAACCAATAAGTCGCCCTTAGCTTTATCAGGGTGCACATCTGAAGGGGAGGCTTTCATGACCTATCAAAAATATCAGAGAGGAAAAAAGAAAGAAGAAAAAAAGGAAAAACGTGAAAATCGGAGAATAGAAAGGCTTAAGAAGAAGCGTGATAAAAAACTTTCAACGGTTTCCTAACCCTTATTTGAAAGGAGAGGCTATGCCTCTCCTTTTTCTATTTTCTTTGTAATCGCCTTCAACGCCTTTGGTCGTGGTAGCATCACCACATGCCCGGCACCCCTGGCACTTTAATTTAAAATCAACACCAACTCTAGTAATTTCCCACAGCTTACTTCCACAAGGATGTTGTTTTTTGGTTCTTACAATATCTCCAATATTATACTCCAAATTGCTTCCCCCTGTTTTACTCTAAATTCTCTATTGCCTTTTCAAACCTTTTAGCAATTCTATCTTTTTCCAAAATTTGCATAATTTCATACATATCAGGAGTATTGGTTCTTGCTGTTAAGGCTACTCTTAAAACTGTGCTTACATCTCCAACATGTGCTTTATATTGTTCTGGATTTGCCTTAAACTCTTTTACTTCTTTAGCATATCCCATTTCTCCTGCAAGTTCTTTGATATTGTCGAACCAAGCTTGTTTATCATTTCCAACATCATAATACTTTTCCAAATACAAGGTTAGTATTTTTTTGATTTCTTCTTTATTGTTAATTACTTGGTATGGATATTCATGCGAAGTTTGATTAAATTTTTCGTCATACATATATTCTATATTTTCTTTAACGTCTGCCCATTTTGCAATATCTTTTCTTGGTTTTTTATTCCCTCTTTCAATGCCAAATACTTTTAGGGCATATTCTCTATCTTCTAACATTTTAACTAATTCTGCGTCATGTCTTTTTGCCCAACCTAAAGATTCTTCATATACTTTTTCCGCCGTCATTCTTGAAATAACCGTTTTTCCAACATCTAATAGTTTGACCATATCAAATAAAGCTCCACTTACACTCATTTTGTTTAATTGAAGTTCAAATTCATCCATTTTTTGGTCTGGATTTGCTCTTCTCCAATTTTCAAAGCTAGAATTTGCAATATTTAATAAATATTCTTTTACTGCTTCTTCTGGTATTCCTTCTTCTTCATAATAGCTTACTGCTGCTTCTGCATCTTTTCTTTTACTTAACTTTCTTTTATTACCATTATCATTTTTCATGATTGGTGCAATATGAGCATATTTAGGCGCTTTAAAACCTAACTCATGGAACAATTGTAAATGTAAAGGAATAGAAGATAACCATTCGTCTCCACGAATAACATGTGTGGTTCTCATTAAATGGTCATCAATAGCATGTGCAAAGTGATAAGTTGGCAATCCATCTGCTTTAATAATTACAATATCTTGGTCATTTTCTGGAAAATCCACATTTCCTTTAATGACATCATGGTGCTTAATTTTTCTATCTTCTCTTCCGGGTAGATTTGAAACGGATAATGTAACTGTCACCATTTTTGATTTTTTCTGCCATTTCTTCTACTGTATGGTTTCTACATTTTGCCCATACACCATAATAACCAGGTCTTATTTTAGCATTCTCTTGCTTATTTCTTATTTCTTCTACTTCTTCTGGAGTACAAAAACATGGATATGCTTTTCCCTGTTCAATTAAGTATTTAGCATATGCTTGATAAATTTCTTTTCTTAAAGATTGTTTGTATGGTCCGTAGTTTCCTTTTTCTTCGCTTTCATTTGTCATTCCTTCGTCTGGCTCTATTACAAAATCATTTAAGGCATTTACGATTCCAGTAATTCCGTTTTCTACCTCTCTTTTTTGGTCGGTATCTTCAATTCTTAAGAAAAATACGCCTTCTGTTTGTTTGGTTAGTTTTTTGGCAATTAAGGATTGATACAATCCTCCAATATGTACAAACCCGTGTTGGGCTTGGAGCAAATCTGGTTACGATTGCTCCTTCTTTTAAGTTTCTTTCTGGATATTTTTCTTCATAATAGGATATTTCCTTTGCGGTTGGAAATATTAAATTGGCTAAATCTTTGTAATCCATTTTCTACACCTCCATAATAATAGGAATAATCATTGGGTTTCTTTTAGTCTTCATAAAAATATAATCTCTTAAATTTTCTCTTGTGGTTGACTTAATGGTTGCCCAATCTGTAATTCCTCTTTCTTCACATTTTTTAATTTCATGTCTTACTACAGATTTTACGTCATCCATTAAGTTTTCAGATTCTCTTACATAGACAAATCCTCTTGAAATAACATCTGGACCTGCAACTACTTCTCCCGTTGAAGAATCCATGGTTAAAACAATTACAATTAGTCCATCTTGTGATAAATGTTGTCTATCTCTTAGAACAATACTTCCTACATCACCAACGCCTAAGCCATCTACTAATACTCTACCACTTGGAACAGAAGTTGTTAGCTCGGCTTGCTCATTGTTAATTTCTAGCACTCTACCATTTGACATCATTATGATGTTATCTTTGTCAATTCCCATGCTTTGAGCGGTTTCACTATGGGCAATTAATTGCCTGTATTCTCCATGCACTGGTATGAAATATTTTGGTCTTGCTAGTGCTAAAATTAGTTTTTGCTCTTCTTGGCAAGCATGACCTGAAACATGTATCGTTTCCAATGAACTATATACTACTTCTGCACCAATTTGCATTAAGTCGTCAATTACTTTAGATACAAATTTTTCGTTTCCAGGTATTGGTGTTGCTGAAATGATTACTAAATCGTTTTGTGTTATTTTTACCTTTCTATGGTCTCCTGCTGCCATTCTAGTTAAGGCTGACATTGGCTCTCCTTGACTTCCTGTGGTTATGATTACTAATTGCTCATCGGTATAGCTGTTTATCATGTCAATATCAATAAAAATATTATCTGGACATTCAATATATCCTAGTTCTTTTGCGGTTTCTATCATGTTTATCATGCTTCTACCACATACAGCAATTTTTCGATTATATTTTATGGCTGAGTTTACAATTTGTTGTACTCTGTGCACGTTAGAAGCAAATGTTGCAACTACAATTCTTTTGGTACAATGTAAAAATAGTTTATCAAAAACTTCTCCAATGGAGCTTTCAGACATAGTAAATCCTTTTCTTTCTGCATTTGTACTATCAGCCATTAAGGCTAATATTCCTTGGTTTCCAAGCTCTGCAATTCTTCCAAAGTCCATAATTTTTCCATCAATTGGTGTGTAATCTACTTTAAAGTCTCCCGTGTGTAATATCGTTCCTGCTGGTGTTGTGATAGCTAACATTACAGAGTCTGGAATACTATGTGAGCTTCTAATAAATTCTACTTTGAAGTTTCTTCCTAATTCAATGGTTTGTCCTTGCATTACTTCAGTTAATTTTGTACTTCTTAATAGTTTGTGTTCTTCTAATTTGTTTCTAATTAGACCACAGGCAAGTCTTGGTGCATAAATTGGTATGTTTATTTTCTTTAATAAATATGGCACACTTCCTATGTGGTCTTCGTGCCCATGGGTTATTACTAGTCCTTTTATTTTATCTACGTTTTTTTCTAAGTACGTAATGTCTGGTATGACTAAGTCGATTCCTAGCATGTCATCCTCTGGAAAGGATAGCCCACAGTCTACTACAATAATCTCATTTTCATATTCAAAAACTGTGATGTTTTTTCCTACCTCGTGCAAACCTCCTAATGGTATGATTTTTAGTTTTCCTGCTTTGAATAAGTTACTATTTTGATTCATTCGATTAGTTCTTGTTGTTCTAGATGTTCTACTTGCTGTTCTTGTTCTGGTTCTAGTTTGGGTGGTTAAGCTTGAAGCTTTTTCCACATTTTCTTCTTTAACAGTGGAAACTTCACCTGTTTTTTTAGTTCTCTCTACATTATTTTTGTGATAAGGTCTTGTTTGTCTTGTTGTTTTTCTTTCTTCTTGATTGGTTCTTCTTGGTGTTCTTGTAGTTCTTTCTCCTCTTCCTGTTCTTGCCATTCTAGCTTCTTTTGTTGCTTTTGTCGTTCTTTCTTTTTTTTCATAATTTCTCTTTGGCGCATTTGCTGTTTTTTCTTCTGCCATTGTTTTTTACCTCTTTTCTTTTTTCTTTTTGATTTTATTAAAATTGCAATAAGTCGCGTTTCTTATGAAAAACATAAAAACGTAACATTTGCTTTTTGGTATGTAATTTGAGACAAAGTTTAACTCCCTATACACATTTTCTCTTTTTTGCATAGGTTTGTTTTAATCTTTTTATAAATCCGCTCTTTTTATTATTTACTTTATTTTCTCTTTTAATACTTTTAACTTATCTAATAAAATCTCATTTTTTAGCAATTTTGTTATTTTTGCTAATCACTTGCGCTTTATTATACTATATTTTTTTTTAAAAGTCAAACAAAAACAAGGAACCTATCTTTTTAGATAAGTTCCTATCTTTTTTAGTTATTTTCTCCTCTACCCTCTGGAAGAGCATCTTCATAATCAAATACAATTTTAATTCTTGTAATGGCTCTAATTGCTCTTACAAATTTACTTTGTTTAATTCTTTCCCATAAGCTTGGTTTTGCTTCAAATGTTGTAGCTTCTACATATTGTTGTTCTTGTGTTTCTGTTGTCGTATTTGTTGTTGTAGCTGTTGCTACTGTTTGTACAGTGTTTTCTGTTTCTTCTACTGTGTTTTCGATGTTTTGCATTTCTTCGATTGGTGTTGGAATTGATTTTAGCGCATCTGCTATTTCGATTCCAATATAGCTTAAAGCTTTTGATCTGTCTTCAATTCTTTCCATATCAATTTCAATATGTAAGTTTGTTTCCAAATTGTTAATTCTTGCATTTAACAATTTAACAGCATCTTGATAATCCTCTTCTTCTGCATCTTTTGCTTTTCCTACTATTGTTAATGCTTCTATGATATCTTCTGTAAATGTAGTTTCTGCTTTTTTTACTTTTTCTTTCCAGTCTTTTTCTTTTGTTTCTACTTCTGTTGTTTCTAATAATTCTTTTAAAGTTGCTGCTTGTCCTATGTTTTGCTCTCTTTGACGGATTAATTCTTCAATTTTTTTGGTATTTTCTTCGAATTGATTGGTTGCAAATTCTACTAATCCATAGGCTGCTTTGTATACACTTGCTGGAAAATTCTTTTTCTTTGGATATTCTATTAGGTATGTTTTTATTGATTCAATTAAATCTTTAAAATAAGAATCGTCTTCTAATTGAACAATTTGCTTCTTACTTTTTGGATTAATTAATTTTTGGATTTTATCTATATTGGATAATATTTTTTCTTCTGTGATAACCATTCTCACATTTACTATGCCTGATTTTGACATTGCAAAAGTACCTCCTTTTATCTTACGCGTGCTTGCTTTTTATCTATTTCTTTTTTTATTATACATTAACTTTCAAAAAACTACAAGTACTTTTTTGTATTTTTTTTTTTAATTTTTTGTTACATAAATATTACAGAAATATTACAAGATTCTTTTGTGTTCGACTTATCTTTATCCTATTTTCCCTAATTCTATGTGGTTTTTAGTCGATTACTGTTTTTATTTCTTCAAATCTTTTAATTTTTTGCGTTGTTGTTTTAATTAGTTCTTTGTCTGTTGTCGAAATTTCTCTTATATATTTATAGGCTGGCATGGTTTTGTTGATTTTTTTGATTTCTTGCCAAATTACTTGTTTTAAAGCTTCTTCTTCCAAGGTTCCAAAGTTTTCTTTTGCTGTTTCTTTATCATAAACTATTTTAGCACAAATTTTGTAATCTCCATCTTCTTCTGGTTTTCCGTAGACAAAGCTTTCCTTTATTCCTTCTATTTTATTAATTAAGGTTTCTAATTCTTCTGGATAAATATTTTTTCCGTTTTTTAATACAATGACAAATTTCTTTCTTCCAGAAATAAAGATATAACCGTCTTTGTCAATTCTTGCTAAGTCTCCTGTATGTAGCCATCCTTCTTTGTCAATTGTTTCTTTGGTTGCTTCTTCATTATCATAATATCCCATCATGATAGATGGTCCTTTGGCTACTAATTCACCAATTCCCTCTTCATTTGGTTCTACAATTTTAACTTCTAAACTTGGAAATGCTTTTCCGATAGAGCCTAATCTTCTATATTTGTCGTCCTCTGCTGCAATTACTGGCGAACTTTCGGTTAGACCATAGCCTTGATACATGGCAACTCCTAATTCGTTAAAACCTTTTTCTGCTTCTGGATCTAATGCAGCTCCGCCAGATACAAATAGGCGTAGTCTTCCCCCTAAATTGTCATGAATTTCTTTAAATAATTTTCTTCTGATATCAATTCCAACTTTTAATAAAAATTGGCTGATTTTAATTCCTTTTTTTACGGTTTCTAGTTTTCCTTTTTTCTCAATGTTTTTCATGACTCTTTTATACATACTCTCAAAAAGAATTGGAACTGATACCATAGCTGTTACTCTATATTCTTTGATGTTATCAGCAATGTGCCTAATTCCTTCACAAAAAGCAATGCTTGAGCCTTTTGAAACAGGATAAATAAAACCTGTGGTACATTCAAAGGTATGGTGTAATGGTAAAAAGGATAGAAACACATCATTTTCATCGACTTTAATAGTAGATGCTATGTCAAATAAATTGGCACATAAATTTTTATGGGATAACATGACCGCTTTTGACATGGCTGTTGTTCCTGAGGTAAATAGCATGACTCCCATTTCTTCAGAATTGATTTTGGCATCTATAAATTCTCGATTTCCAGCTTCTATTAATTCTTTTCCTTTTTTTATCAACTCTTTTTGTGAACAAATTCCGTCTGTTTGTTCTTCTAAATCCATAGAAATAAAGAATTTAATGTTAGCATTCTTTTTTTCTTTGATTTCATTCATGATGTTGTTATATTTATTAGAATAGAAAATTGCTTCTACACCTGAACGTAAAATTAGGTTTTCTATTTCATTATCTGGCAAAGCTTTGTCTAATGGAACAACGACTCCTGTTCCCGCAACTGTCGCAAAATAAGCCATTCCCCATTCATATCTGTTTTCTGAAATCACAGCAATTCTTTTGTCTTTTAATCCCATGGAAATTAGCGCTGTTCCTAGGTTGTTGATTTCTTCTCTAAATTGCTTGTGTGTAATTTCTCTAAATACTCCCTCTTCTTCTGTTTTAAATATATAGGCTGGTCTATCGCCATATAACTTGCCTGATTTTTCAAGCATTTCTTTTAAATTTTCATATTTTGGCATTTTATGAATTGGTTCCCTCATTTTACCTTCAACCCTTCTATTACTGTATTTTCAAACTCTTTAAATAATTTCATTGTGTCAATTGCTTCTTCTTTTCTTGTTTTGTATACCAAGCTAGAACATATTAAGGCATAAATCTCAGAGGCAATCGCCTGCGGATTTCCCTTTTTAATTTGTCCGGCATCCATTCCTTCTTTTACTATATTTTCAATTTGTCCGATATATTCTAAAATGTGCTTTCTACATTTTTGATGCCTTGCTTCATTGCCCCAAAATTGACTTAGTAAAATAGTAATTAAGTCTTCATATTTTACAACTATTTTTATTTGGATTAAGACAATGGCTTTGATTTTGTCAATATAATTAGAAAATTTGGCTGTTTTTATATCAATACTATTTTGTAAAAGTTTTATTCCTTCTTCTACTAAAAAATTGAAAATTTCCTCTTTGCTGGAAAAGTGATAATATAAAGTACCTTTGGCTACTCCTACGGTTGCTGTTATTTCTTCGATACTTGTTCCGGTCATATCCTTTTTCTGCAAATAGTTTCATTGATGTTTCAAATATTTTTCTTTTGGTTTTGTTCATATTCTTAACATCCTTCCTCTTTTCTCTTTTATACCGATTTTATTATATAGTCTTTTCCTTTTTTTTGCAATAGCTTTTTTGGTTTTTCGACGATTTGTTCAGTTTTGCTGTTTTTGGTATGGGGGGCACAAGACATCGTTTGCTAATGGTTCCAGGCTTGTTTGGCAACTAGCATTCTGTATAAGACCGCTTGTTTTATGTGAATTTATATGATATAATAATGTCGTTAAAAAGAAAATTCAAACATCAGGAGGGATTAGAATGAATATTAATATTTTAAGTTCTTTGACAAGTGTAACAGACCGGGAGAACAGATTAACTATTGGCACTCACAATGGAATATTTCATGCAGATGAAGTAGTTGCTTGTGCCATTTTATGCTTGCTGAATTTCACTATGTCAGTGCAAATATTGCGAACGCGAGATTTAAAAATGCTTTCGCAATGCGATATTTGTGTCGATGTAGGTGGAGGTAATTTTGACCACCATCAAGCAGGGTTTCATAAGACTCGAGAAAATGGCATAAAATATGCCAGTGCAGGATTGATATGGAAATGTTACGGAAGACAGTTAATTAGCCTGTTTTTGGATAAATATTTTCCGAAGGCATACGATATTGATATTGATGCTGTCTTTAAAAATTTTGACAAATCTTTTATCGCACCAGTTGACTGTGAGGACAATGGAATAGAAGCAACACATTGTTCTAGTTTCATTTCTTCTTTTTTACCTTTATGGTTTAACAATAAGCAATCTGATTTCGACAATCGGTTTAAAAAAGCTCTTATAACAACCATATCTGTATTAGAAGAAACATTAAAAACAACTATCGGTAAGGAAATTTCTAAGAATATAATTGAGAATAATTGGAAAAATCGTGACTATTTCCATAATGGAATTCTTGAAATTCCATCTCAAACAATAATGTGGCTTGAAACAGTTATTAATATTAACGCTTCTACCAAAATGAACAAAATTAATTTTGTAATTTTTCCTTATCCTAATGGTGGATGGGCTGCCCAGTGTGTTCCACCATCTTTAAAAAACAAGTATGGAAAAAGAATCCCTTTTCCTCGCAACTGGGCAGGTCAAACCGATAAGCTTCCAGAACTCTCTACAATAGACGGAGCGACTTTTTGCCATAATGGTTGCTTTTTTGTTAGAGCTTCTACTAAAAAAGCTGTCATTGAAATGTGCAATATTGCATTTTCAAAATCTTTTTCAGTATACGCACTTCTCATGAAAGCTATGTCTTTCATTTCAGCAATCCCATGCGGAGAATCCTAATCGATTCTCCGTTTTCTTATGAAAAAAACACCACTCTCAAAAATCATTTTTTCGCAAATTTCTCTTTACTTTTTTCATTAACTAATATAAAATAAGTTAGAATTGGATACAATATAAAAGAAAAAATTTTGGAGGAAACAAATGAAAAACAAAAACGAATTAAATTACAAAGACCTAAAAATGACATGTAATGAAAATTTATTCAAATTTGAAACCACCGAAGAATTAGAGCCAATCCAAGAAGGTATTGGGCAAGACCGTGGTATCAAAGCTTTAGAATTTGGATTACAAGTAGATGTTAAAGGATATAACCTATATTTAGAAGGTCCAAGTGGTGTTGGAAAAACCATGTACACCAAAAACTACTTAGAAAAAATTGCACCTAAGAAAAAAGTGCCTTCTGATTGGTGTTATATCTATAATTTTGACAATCCAAATGAACCAATTGCTGTAGAATTACCAGCTGGAAAAGGAAAAGAATTCAAAGAAGCAATGGATGGGTTTATCAAAGAAATTCGAAAAGA
This sequence comes from uncultured Clostridium sp., assembly GCA_948468505.1. Taxonomy (GTDB): domain Bacteria; phylum Bacillota; class Clostridia; order TANB77; family CAG-508; genus CAG-269. Next base: position 13,852 of record CAOKJE010000007.1, read on the forward strand.
TATTAAAAAGACCTTTAATAATGACGATTTTGAAAAAGAAAAATCTTTGATTAAGCAAGAATTTGAAGTTAAGCGTTCTTCTTTATTAGAAAAACTAAATCAAGATGCTTCCAAATATAATTTTCAAGTAAAGGCTGCCCAAAATGGTATCTATATGATGCCAGTTGTTGATGGTAAAGCAATTGAAGAAGAAGAATTTGAAAAATTAGATGCCACTGTAAAACAAGTTTACGAGCAAAACTCTACTTTTGTACAAGAACAAATTATGGAGGCAATTGGCAAGATTAAAGAAATTGAACGTCAAGCAGATAAAAAGATTGCAGAATGGCAATCTAATGTAGCTTTGCTTACCGTTAATGTTCACATTAACTATTTAAAATCACAATATAAAAGAAACAAAAAAATTAATAAATTTTTAAATGATATGAAACAAGATATTCTAAAAAATATACCAATTTTCTTGGAAGACGATGCTAACAAACAACCAGCTGGAACACCTCAAGCACCTAACATGAAAAAACCAGATCCATGTTTAAACTACCGTGTCAACTTATTTATTGATAACTCTAATTTAGAGGGTGCCCCTGTTATTATGGATTCTAATTACTCTTATCACAATATTTTTGGAACTTTAGAATATGAAAATTACTATGGTTCTTTAAAAACAGATCACACTATGCTAAAGCCTCGGACTTATGCAACGAGCAAATGGTGGTTACATTATTTTCCAAGCTAAGGATTTATTAGCAAATGGTATATGCTACGAAGCTTTGAAAAAAGCTTTAAGAGTAAAAGAATTAAGCATTGAAAATGCTGCTGAACAGCGTTCTTCTATGGTATTGGTTTCTTTAAAACCTGAACCAATTCCTTTAAACTTAAAAGTTATTTTAATTGGAAGCGCTAGTATTTATCAATCTCTTTTAGCTATGGATAGTGATTTTAAAAAATTGTTTAAAATAAAAGTAGAATTTGAAGATGATGCTTTAATTAACAACGAAAATTTACAAAAATTATCTCAAATTGTTCATGGATTTTGTGCTCATGAAGAATTACCACATCTTGATCGCTCTGGTATGGCTCGTTTAGTGGAATATGCTTCCAAAATAGCAGGAAGTCACAGCAAAGTTTCTACTCGTTTTGATAGCTTAACGCAAGTAGTTGGTGAAGCTGCTACTTGGGCAAAAATGGCAAAATCTAAGACGGTTACTGCTAAATTTATTGATAAGGCTTTAGAAGAACGTATTGAACGTGTTAAAAAATATGACAGTAAATACCTAGAAATGATAAAACAAAATGCTCTTTTGATTAATACCTCAGGTTTTGAAGTTGGAGAATTAAATGGCTTAACCGTTATGACAATTGGTGATTATACCTTTGGAAAACCTGCTAAAATAACAGTTAATACCTATACTGGAAAAAATGGAATTATCAATATCGAAAGAGAAGTTGAAATTTCTGGTCCTTCTCATTCAAAAGGTGTATTGATTTTAACTCGGATACTTAGGTGAAATGTTTGCACAAGATATTCCTTTGTGCTTAACAGCAAGTATTTGTTTTGAGCAATTATACAATGGCGTGGATGGTGATAGTGCTTCTAGCACCGAGCTATATGGTTTGTTATCTAGTTTGTCTGGTATTCCTATTAACCAATCAATTGCTGTTACTCGGTTCTGTTAATCAAAAAGGTCAAATCCAACCAATTGGTGGCGTAAATGAAAAGATTGAAGGCTTTTTCCAAATTTGTAAAATGAGGGGCTTAGATGGCTCTCACGGCGTTATGATACCAGTACAAAATGTGGATAATTTACAGTTGTCTGGCGAAATCATTGAAGCTGTTAAGAATAAGTTGTTCCATGTTTATTCGATTTCTACGATTGAGGAAGGAATTGAAGTTTTAACTGGTGTTCCAGCAGGTCGAAAAGACAAAAATGGTCACTTTCCTGCTGGTACGATTAATTATTTGGTTTATGAGAAGTTAAAAAAATATGCTGAAATAAGCGAAAAGAGGGATTAGTCCCTCTTTCTTTTTCTTAAAACACATTTTGTAAATTAAAATCATACTTATCCTCAATATGCTTTAAAACAAAAACACTTTTATCTAACTCACTTGTTGCCTCTTCATACTCCTCTGTTTCAAGATAACTCTTAATCGCAACAAAATCTGTTTCCACCTTTTCTAGCTCGTCATGTTCAATATAATATGCCAATTTATCATGTTTTTGTTGCCAATTCTGATAAATTGCTTCCATTTGCTTTTGTATGGCTTGTTTTTCCATATTGTTTTGTGTTATCTTTTCTCTTAAATCTGTAAGTCCATTTGACAATTCTAAAACTGCTTCTGTTGTATAATTTCCAGTTATTCTATCTCCAAAAATAATAGCGATAATAATAACAATACAAATAATCGTTTCTTTTAACATCTTTAAACTCCTATTCTTTCTAATTATTTTAAGGAGTGCCCTATCCCCAAAACAGGGATTTTAAGGAACGTCCCCCTAATCCCTCTTTTTATTTTTAGCCTGACAAAAAAATTGTCCTTTACCATCTATTGTTACAACTAAGGCCTCTTCTGGCTTCATTTTAAATTTTTCTACTTGTTTTTTTAGCCAAGCATAATTTTTCCCTAATGCTTGCAAATTTTTATACATTATTTTTCCATCTATTACTAAGTCATAAGGAATTCCTTCATATTCTGGTTGAATTTGAAAATCTTCTGGAATGGTATTTCTTTTTTCTGGTTTTTGAATAACAGTTACTTGACCACTTGTTTCTAATATGGCATATTCTACATCTCCAAGATTTACCACATTGTTTCCTCTTAGTCTTTCTTCTAATTCATTGATTGTAAATCTTTCTTTTCTTAGTGCTTCTTCATTAATTTTCCCTCGATAAATTAAGATGCTTGGCTTTCCACAGATTACTTCTCTTGCTTTCAAACTTTTCATATTGATAACAGAAATAATTAAATGCATCACTAGCAAACCTAATATTGGAATAATACCATTTGAGATTGGAATTCCTATTTCTGTCATGGGAATAGATGCCAGGTCTGCTATCATGATAGATATTGCTAATTCAAATGGTTGCAACTGACCAATTTCTCTTTTTCCCATTAGCCTCATTACAATTAAAACTATTGTGTAAAGTATAATGGCTCTAAAAAATGTAATTAACATGAAAACACCTACTTTTTATTTTTCATTCAAGAATACAGCTTTTAAAATGCAATTTTTTATTTATTTTTTACAAATTTTAACTATTTTATACGCATTTTTTTGAATAATTTTTTTTATTTTGAGAATAATAATTTTAGAACCTTTTTGAAAATGACTAAATGAATTTTAATTCTAAGGAGGTTAGACCTATGACAGATGCTCAAGGAAATCAAACAAAATCAGGAGCTTCTACTGCATGGCAAATCGTTGGTAGACTAATTGCTTCTGCTGTAGTATTAGCTATTACTGCATTTTTTACACCTGGATTTACCATTAATAGTTTTTGGACTTTAGCTATTGCTGCTGTCGTCCTAACAGTTATTGATTATTTAGTTATCAAATTTACTGGTTTACATGCCAGCCCATTTGGTAAAGGATTTGTAGGATTCGCTTTAGCAGCAATTGTTTTATATGTAACACAATTTTTTGTTGCAGGATATTCTATTTCTTGGATGGCTGCCATTATTGGTGCTTTAATCTATGGTGTAGTTGATTACTTCATACCTGGAAATCAGTCTATGTAGTGATTGTTTTTTAAAAGACATATAAAATTCTTTTATTTATTTTAAGAATTCTATATGTCTTTTTCTTTCTCGTATTTCATCTTTAACAAACTTTTAATTCTTGCTTGATTTTTTGTAACTCATTTTGGTTTATTTGTGTAGCATCAATTATTATTTTATCACTTAACTTCATCTTTAGCATATTACTGATTATTTCTTGTCTATTTTCTTGCCTTCCTTCTTGTCTTCCTTCTTGTCTTCCTTCTCTTTCAGCCTCCTCCTTCATTCTTCTCCTTTTTTCATGTTTTTCATCAATTAATTCAATTAATAATCTTTCAAAATTTGTCATACCCTTTTCTTCCTTTCCATTTAAAATTTCTTGGTATTGCATGATTTCTTCTGTATCTAAGTTTTTTCTAACATCATTGGAATGATTTAAAATGACTTGCAAATATTTATTTTCTTCTTCTGTCAATTCTTTTTTAGTTAAAATTTCTAATATTTCTTTCATTTCTTCTTTGGTTTTTAATTTTTCAAACAACATAGCTTTTGAAACTGCTGTATTTTCTTTTAGCAATTCTTCTTTTGTGTAGTCGTTAATATCAATTAAGTTGTATGCAGGATAATTTAATGGCTTCAAACCATAATATTCCTCTTGTTCATCTGTCATTGTTATTGGTGCGTCCCACCTTTTCTTTCCTGTATAGAAAACAATAGGACATATTAATGGATACTTTTGCATTATTTTTTCTCTTTTTTCTACATCTCGAATTAATTCTACACAGTATCTATTCATTCTTCTTGCCATTTTGTAATCTATTGTACTTTGATGCTCTACTATTATAAATACATTTCTCCCCTTTATTTTATAGATAATGTCCATTTCCTTTATTCTAAAACTAGAAGTTATCAATTTAGGATTATATTTTTCTAGTTTGTCCTCCTCTAAATCTACAGTGTTATATTCTGTATATCTTTTTATGAAGTTGATAAATTCTTTTTTGTTGTCTAATATCTCTTTAAAGACTTTATCATGATATTGATGTGTTTTTGAAATTTCATATTCCTCTTTTTGGTCACTTAATGTAATATTAATTGGAAATTTTGCTTGGTATCTCCAATAATCTGCCAAAGTAAATTCTACCATACTTTTCCTCCATTATAATTTATTTTGCTTTAATAGTCAATTTTTATTTTGAAGTAAATCGACTGTTTTTCTTATGTTTTTATCTTTTTTCTTGCTTTTCCTTTTGTTTCCTTACTTTTTGTTTTTCACTTCCTTTCGTCTTATTTTAATAGGGATTTTTTATATTGATAAAAAATGATAAAAATTTTTCCTGATAAAATTGATTAAAAATTTTATTTATTCTATTTAACCACAGTTTTCCTTTTTTTTTAAGTATTTTTGAAGATTTTGTACTATTTTTCTATCAAAAAAGAGCTTTCATTAAGTGTAGTATTCTACTACACTTAATGAAAGCTCTTTTTTCTTTTTCCATTCTATCTTTTTTCTACAACCTCATTGTGGTTTTTATAAATACTATTTTCTGGCACTACACCTCTAACAGAAGATAGAGGATAAACACTAGAATTCTTTCCAACTACACTTCCTGGATTCAAAACTGTACCACAGCCAATCTCAACTTTATCACCTAGCATGGCACCAAACTTCTTGATTCCAGTTTCTATTCTTTCCTCTCCATTTTTCACAACCACTAGTTTTTTATCAGACTTCACATTAGAAGTAATTGAGCCAGCCCCCATATGTGCCTTATAGCCCAAAATGGAATCTCCTACATAATTATAATGTGGAACCTGAACGTTATTAAACAAAATAACATTTTTTAGTTCTGTAGAATTTCCTACAACAACATTATCTCCAACAATTGCCTTACCGCGAATAAAAGCACAATGTCTTATTTCTGCATTTTCGCCAATAATAGCTGGACCATGAATATACGCTGATGGCATCACATTAGCAGATTTTGCAATCCACACATCCTCACCTTTTTTCTCATATTTATTGGAATCTAACTTATTTCCAATTTCTACTATATAATCACTGATTTTAGCTAGTGCCTCCCATGGATATTCTACTGTTTCCAATAAGTCTCTTGCTATGGTTTCTTCTAAATTATATAAATTACAAACTTTACACTCTTCCATGATTTTTTCCTTTCTTGGGTCAAATTACACCTATTGTCTTTTCCAATATTTTTCATATAATTCTTTTGCCGTTTTGGGACTATCTACACCCTCTTTGTTTTTTACTGGTGCAAAATCATCCTCTCTTTTTCCTCGTAAAACAGCAATGTCGTCAAAAAATTCAAAGGCATCAAAAATAAAAGATTCGAATTTATAAGAATTTGGTTCTTCTGGAATAACTTCTTTTCCGTTTTCGTCTATGTATGAATTTTTTTTGATGGCACTATGATACATTAAGTGCTCCTTGCTTACTTTTTCAATCGCATCAATGGTATAAAGATTACACATGATGTGCGATTCTCCATATTTTAGTTCCCCTTCTTGGTCAACTTCTTCTGCCATTTTTTTCGGAAGTTCTGCATATTCAATTACTTTTGGGTGCCCATTCATTTTGCAAAAAACGCCTACTTTTTCATGTGGATTTGCTTTTACTACCGATTTGGATGCAATTTGAACTTCTTGCTTGATTGCCATTCCAAGTAAGGTAACGTCTGCCATTTTTAAAAGCACATTGTCAACGCCACCAATAAAAATCCATTTAATGCCTCGTTTTTTCATGTCTGCTAAGCATCCACTTTTTCTTAAAGAAGAATAGGTTCCTCCGTTTCCATTTGATGCTTCTTTTATTTTGTTATCTTTATTGATTAGAAGTTTTCCTTCTTTATCAATTAATGGTAATCCACTTTGGGTAAAAATGATTACACTTTGTTTGTCATAACCAAAGTAATTATTTTTTTCTAGGAAAGCAATGGTTTCGTCATGGTTTTCTTCGCTTGTCATGATATACCAAGGAATGATTACTTGATATTTTTTGTTTGCTTCTTTTAAGTTTTCTGCTAATATTTCAAATAAGTATTTTCCTTTTCCATATACATCTAATTTAAAAGTTCCCTTTGGTCCACAGTGCCCGTAGCCTTGTTCCTTGCCCTCCTGCCATGGTAACTACTGCATATTCCCCTTTACAAATTGCCATTTCTCCTAAAGTATCAAATTCCTCTTGTTCCATTTTGGATAATTTTGCCTTATCTAAATAGGCTATATTTTCAATTTTATTTTCTTTGATTTCTAATTCCTTCTTGGTATTATCGTATAATTCCATAATTTGATGGAAATCAATTTTGTTTATTTGCTCGATTAATTCTTCTTTTTCTTTTCCTTCTAATTTGTTTAGTAAATTTATAATATGCTCTTGGTTGTACATTTTTAGTAATGCTATTGTATCTTGTACTTTATCCATCCTTTTCCCATCTCCTCGGTCTTTGTCATACTTTTGCTATATTATATGCAATCTTATCACATTTGCTTATAATTATCAAGTTTTTTTGATTAAACTTGTCATATTCTAAAAAAATCTCCCATATATTTAACTAAAGTAATTTTAAACAAGCATTTCGATTAAGATTAAAAGGAGGTATATAGATGGAAAATACAAGATTGTATGAAGACATCGCAAAAAGGACAGATGGTGACATCTATGTGGGAGTGGTAGGTCCTGTAAGAACTGGTAAATCTACTTTTATCAAACGATTTATGGATTTATTAGTTATCCCAAATATTGACAATGAATACAAAAAAGAAAGGGCAAAGGATGAGCTTCCTCAAAGTGCTGGGGGAAAAACTATTATGACCACAGAGCCAAAGTTTATTCCAAATGAGGCAATTGAAATTACATTAGACAACAATTTAAAATTTAAAACAAGATTAGTGGATTGTGTTGGTTATTTGGTGGATAATGCTATTGGTTATTTAGAAGACGATATGCCTCGTATGGTAAAAACACCTTGGTCTAATGAGGAAATTCCTTTTGAAACCGCTGCTGAAATTGGAACCAAAAAAGTAATTGACGAACATTCTACCATTGGCGTTTTAGTTACAACCGATGGCTCTATTACAGACATTCCTAGAGAAGATTACATTCAAGCAGAAGAAAGAGTAGTGAATGAATTAAAAGCTTTGAATAAACCTTTTATCATTCTTTTAAATTCAAACGATCCAAACTCTAGTTATACTAAGGAATTGTCTGATAAATTAAGTGATAAATATGGAACAACCGTTATGCCAATTAACTGTGAATATTTAACTATTGACGATATCAACAACATGTTCTCTAAGGTTTTATATGAATTCCCTGCCAATCAAATTAGCATAAAGTTCCCTCGTTGGATTGATGGTTTAAATAGTGAACATCCTTTAAAAACTGAATTATATGACGAGATAAAAGATGCTTTTTCGGATGTGCATGTTTTAAAAGATGTTTCAGCCTGTGTCGATAAAATTAGACAAACTGAAATTATTTCTAGAACTTCGATTGCAGATATTAGACTTGGTGACCGGTAGTGTAAATGTTGAAATCACTTTGAAAGAAGAACTATTTTATCAGGTTCTTAGCGAAATCACCAATGTTGATGTCACAAATGAAGGAGATTTATTTAGTATTATTACTGATTTATCAAAAACCAAGAAAAAGTTTGACCGTATCGCTTATGCTTTAGAAGAAGTAGAAGCTAAAGGCTATGGAATTGTAACACCTAGTATTGAGGATTTAGAATTAGAAGAACCAGAAATGATTAAACAAGGCTCTCGCTTTGGTGTTAAGTTAAAAGCAAAAGCTCCTTCTATCCACCTAATTAAAACCTGTGTAGAGACTGAGGTTTCTCCTATTGTCGGTTCTGAAAAACAGTCCGAAGAATTGGTTAATTATTTACTTTCCGAGTTTGATAATAATCCAAAGGAAATTTGGAAGTCTAATATTTTTGGAAAGAGCTTGCATGAACTGGTAAATGAAGGTCTTCAAACGAAGCTTTCTAAGATGCCAGAGGATGCTCAAATTAAGCTTCAAGAAACATTAGAACGTATTGTTAATGAAGGTAGCGGTGGTTTAATTTGTATTATTTTATAACAAAAATAGGCATTGTATAGATGCCTATTTTTTCCTATATCACTCATAATTCCCACTACTAATAGGCGGATAACGAAATACCCTACCCCCTTCTGTAAACTGCGAACTTGGTGTATGGTCTTTTGCCATATCATTAGACCCCTTCAAAAAATAACGATATTTAGAGCTTTGACTAACCCAGCCTGTGCTAGATACTGGGTCATCCCAAGTCGCATCCACAGCATACCACTTATTACTTAATTGTACATAATTCCAAGCATGATTTTCCGTCTGTCCTTCTGAATTTCTACCCTTTCCAATCACCAAAGTACAAGGAATATCGAAAGCATCCATCAAATACTTAAAACTTCTTGCATACCCTTCACAAACCGCTTCTCCCTTCACCATAGCACCATAAATATTATAAATATTAGCTTTTGAAACCGTTGTATCATATTCGATTTTATCCACCAAATAATCATGTACCATTTTAATATTATCATAAGTATTTGCTCTTCTATTTTGTAGAATATAGTTCTTTTCTTCTTCAATTTTTTGGATGGCTTCCTCTATTTGTTCTTTGGAAGAAAACTCGTCAATTAAATAATTGGCTTCTTTTCCATTATCGATATAAACACTATAGGTAACCTTTTTTCCTTTGGTTGTTGTTTCAATATTTAAGTACATTTTATTAGGACTTAAATAAAACACATCAGGATTATCATAAGTATAAGCTTCAATGGCAGACTGATAATATTTTCCTAATTGGTCTTGCCCATCTTCCTTACTTAATAAATCACTAAAAGAACTTCCCAATTCTATTTTATAGGTTCCTGTTTTCATATTTTCTTTGTTGCTTTCAAATGCTTTATATATGGTTTTTGATTCTACTTCTAATTGATTATAAAAATATCTATCAACTGATATGTTTGAATAGTCTACTTCATTTACTTGTTGGTTTCCATCTTTGATATTTTCAAATGGATTTTCTATAATTTGAGGAGTTTTGATGTCTTTTTTTACTGTCTCTTCCCCTTCTGAAAAAATTGTTACTGCATTTTCTGGCTGAACAGCAGTTTCCATCCTTTTTAACTCATTCCACAAAAGCATTCCAAATAAGCTAAAAACACCAATAATTAAAACGATAATTATTGTCATAATAACGCCCGCTATTTTATTTTTCATACACTTCTCCTTTTTTCTTTTGTCTATTTAATTATATCATTTTTTTCTTTCAAAAACTAGTATAATATCAAGTTTTTTACAAATACTATAAAAAATATAAATCAATAAAAATAGGAGAAAATCATGGATTTTAAAAATATATTTAACACCTTGTTTGCTTATAAGCCACCCGTAGACTATAGCTTCAGTCTACCCGAAAATCCTGAAGCCATCACAAAAAACAGCACAGAAGCAAACGAGCCTATTCAAAAAACAGCAAGCCAACCAAAAGAAACCGAAAAAATCTTTCCTAGTCTAAACGTAAACCTAGAATACATGAAAACCAGATACAATTTACTAATTAACAGTGACATCATTATGCGAGAATTTACCATCAACGCAAGAGGTAAGCAATATAACGCATTTTTAGTCTACATTGATGGTATGGTAGACTCTAAAATCATGGACGAATTTATTTTACAACCTTTAATGCTTCGAAACAAAAGCAACTTATATGATGGTACACAAAATAAAGTCATTGCAGAAGCTGTAGCTAATAACATCACGGTACGAAAAGTAAAGAAATTTGACTTAGCTAATTACCTAATGGGGTGTCTCATGCCACAAAATGCTGTTAAGGAAGTAACTGATTTTGACCAAGTTAGCAATGGCATCAACTCACGGAAATTGTGCTTTATTTGTAGACACCTTAAATGAAGCCTTCGACATTGAAGTAAAAGGCTTCAAACAAAGAAGTATAGACAGTCCTAACAATGAAATTGTTATTAAAGGCCCTCATGAAGCTTTCGTAGAAAACATTAGAACTAACACCTCTTTACTTAGAAGAATTGTAAATAACGAAAATCTGATTATCGAAAACCTAGAAGTTGGAGAAATTACCAAAACAAAATGTGCCGTCTGCTATCTAAAAAATATTACCAACACAGACTTAGTAAATGAAGTAAAATACCGTCTAAACAATCTGGAAATCGATTCTTTACTATCTGCTGGCGAATTAGAACAATTAGTCGTCGAATCCAATGCTTTAGGAATTCCTGAAACCATCTCTACCGAAAGACCTGACAAAGCTGCCAAATATCTACTAAAAGGGCGTGTCATTGTAATTGTAAATGGTACCCCTTACGGCATTATTATGCCTTCTATTTTGATTGATTTCTTAACTTCTCCTGAAGATACTAACATGAAGGTCAATTTTGCCAATTTCTTAAGAGGCCTTCGCTTCTTAGCTGCTTTTATTACCCTACTCTTACCACGGATTATATGTAGCCATTACCTCCTTCCACCAAGAAATACTACCAACAGGACTTCTTTATTCCATTTTAGCATCTAGGGAAAACGTACCATTTCCTATTATTGTAGAAATTCTTTTGATGGAAATTTCTTTTGAATTAATTCGTGAAGCTGGTCTTCGTGTTCCTTCTGCTATTGGTCCTACCATCCGGAATTGTGGGAGCTCTCGTTTTGGGCCAAGCAGCTGTTAGTGCTGGTATTGTAAGTCCTATTTTGATTATTATTGTAGCGATGACTGGTATTGCTTCTTTTGCTATTCCTGACTTTTCCTTCCGGATTTCATTTAAGATATTTCCGCTTTGCCTTTGTACTACTTGGCTTTATGTCCCGGATTTTTAGGAATTGCCCTTGGCTTATTTGTTTATATTAGTTTAGTTTGTAGCTTACGCTCATTTGGCGTTTCTTACACTACACCTTTTGCTCCAGCTACTAATTCAAATGGAAATGGTTATTTATTAAATCCCATTTGGAAACGAGAATATAGACCTTCTTATATTGCTTCTAAACGTCAGCAAGATCAAGCAAAATTTTCTATGAAATGGAAGTATCACAATAAATAAATGATAGAAAGGAACGACTTTTATGACAAAATCAAAAATTGGTACAATGGAAGCTATTATGTCAGTATTAATTATCATAATAACTCATACCATATCTTCGCTACCGAGAGATATTTTAGTAAACACAAAATCTGCCACTATTATTAACTTACTTTTTGTAAGCATTTTAGCTATTCTTTTTTCTTACTTAGTCGTAAGATTAATGAAAAATTTTGGTGGTAGTGACATTGTTGATATTTCAGCCTATTTAGGCGGAAATACTTTAAAAACAATTGTTGGTATTATCTTTATCCTTTATTTTACCATTAGCTCTAGCCTTTTACTTAGGAACTTTTGTGAAAGTCTAAAAATTATCTATTATCCCATGACAAATCTGGCTTTTATTGTAGCCTTATTTGTATTTGCTGTATGTGCTGCCAATCGCCTAGATTTTAACGCTTCCTTAAAAACGAATCTATTAATTGTACCTTTCGTTTTAGTAAGTATTGTATTTTTATTTGTTTCAAATATGAATAAATTCGTACCTGAAAGAGCCTTTCCTATCTTTGGTGACGGTTTATTTAATACTTTTGTATTAGGCCTTGGAAATCTAGCTTCTTTTGGTGGAATTGCTTTTTTATATTTTTTGCCACCTTATTTAAAAGAGCCAGAAAAAATGAAAAAAATAGCTCTCGTTTCTGTTGGAATATCTGCTATTTACTTAATTTTGTGTGTAGCAACCCTACTTTTTATGTTTTCCTTTTTTATTAATACAAATGAAATAACACCTCTTTATAATGCCACAAGATACATTGAATTTGGTAGCTTTTTCCAAAGGTTAGAGGCTGTTTTCTTACTCATTTGGATTTTAGCCTTTGCTTGTTACTTAAGCATTACTAGTAAATTTGCCATGGGGATTTTTAAAAAGTTGACTCACATTGAAAGTAAAAAACCTTTAATTGATATTTTTGGACTTCTTATTTTAGGAATTGTTTTACTGCCTAAAAATTACGCCATCTCCTCTAAATTCGAAACCTTCATTTATCCTTATCTAGTATTAGGAATTACCTTTTTCTTAAGTTTTAGCATCTTACTTTTAGCAAATCTTATGAAGAAAAAACAAAAAAAGCAAAACACCACTAGTTCTTCTATAAACTAGCTTTATCTATTTTAAATTTGATGGAAAGGAGGATATTTATCTTGCATAAAATCATACGAAATTTCTTTATTATTATTTTAATTATAACTTTTATTATTGCTTTTTCTAGCTCCTATCTTTCACTTAGTATTGATAATTTAGCTTATGTTTTAGCAATTGGTATTGATAAAGGCACAGACAATAATTTGCAGGTAAGTTTTCAATTTTCTACTACCTCTAAAACGACAGAATCTGGTGCCAGTGAAAAAACACCTACTGTTATCGATTCAGTAGAAGCACCTTCTCTTAGCACAGCCTTTAATTTAATGAATAGTTACATGGGAAAGGAACTTAATTTATCTCATTGCAAAGTTATCATATTTGCAGAAGATTTTGCCTATACTGGCATTGCAGAAGAAATTTACACTTTAATTAATAATACACAAGTAAGACCTTCTGCTAACATTGTCGTTAGTAAATGTAATGCAAAATACTATATGGAGCAAACTTCTCCAGAATTAGAAAATCTTCTTTCAAAATATTATGAAATTTTCACAAACTCTAGTAAATATAGTGGATTTAAGCCAGACGCTACCATTGGAGAGTTTTTTAATTCTTTGATTTGTAAAACCTGCGAACCAGTTGCTATTTTGGGTGGAATTTCTACTCAAAAACCAGAAAATCAAGGAAATAATCATATTCAAGAAAATTACAATGTAAAATCAAATCAAACTCCAATCGAAGGAGAAAACGGTAGTGAAAATATAGGAATTGCAGCTTTTAAAGACGATATTTTAGTTGGTGAACTCTGTGCCTTAGAAACCACTTCCTACTTAGCATTAAAAAATAAAGTAGACCGTTTCCTAATTTCTATTGCAGACCCTGACGACACCAGTAGTTACATTGATATTTATATCACACCTGCTAGCTCTACTGACATTACTGTAGACACCTACACTAACTCGCCTTATATCAAAGTAACAGCTAGCTTTAACGGTCGCATTCACTCTATGAACAACGACTCTAAATATTTAGAGCCAGAAATCTTAGACAATATCTCTGAAACTTGTAACAAGTATTTAGAAGCTGTCTTTTGTGACTATCTCTATAAAACCGCAAAAGACTTTAAATCTGACATCAATGGCTTTGGAAAATACGCTCTCAATAACTTCTTTACTACAAAAGACTTTGATACCTACAATTGGTGTGACAACTATCAAAATTCCTTTTTTGATGTAGAAGTCAATACTTCCATAAAATCTCGGCATGTTAATTACTGAAACCTAAAGCTTGTCCCCATTGGTTCCGGGTTTCTTTGGGGACACGTCCCCATTGGTTCCGGGTTTCTTTGGGACATTTTTGGAAATTTGGAAAATTGAAAGGAGAATTTGTTTTGTCTAGTTTTGCCTATCATATATTATTTTTAATAATTAGTTTATATATTTTATTAAAAGCTATCCGGTTATGCTTTGTATGAAATAAATACTATAAAAAATAAGCTTGGCGGTATTACGGTTATTGCTTTTAGTATTGGTGTTGTTATTTTTTCTAATCTTGTGATTTGGATGTACTAAAAGTGATATATTCTTCTAATAGATATCGTTGGTATTCATTATATAACTTGTCTTTATAGGTATTTACATCTACCCATAGGATTTCATGGTCTTGTTCAATTGGCTCTGTTACTTTTTGGTCCAATTGAACAAGATAGCAAGTTGCTGTTACATCTAATGGCCCTTTTTGGATGCCATCTGCCCACGAAGTAATTTTATCAAAATACTTGATATTTTGAATGGTATAACCAGTTTCTTCTAGTATTTCTCTTTTTAATGCCTCTATTTCGTCTTCTCCTTTTTCTATTCCACCACCAAATAAGAAGAAATAACCATTTGCACTTGCAATTGCTACTTTTTTGTCTTCTTTTCTTTCTATGATGGCATAAGCTGCTTCTCTTTTTTTATAGTTTAGTCCTTCTATTTTCTTTCCAATTCTTTTCATTTTCTTCTCCTTGTTATTTTGGTATCTCAAATGGGACGTCCTTAATTGGACATTTAGACTAATTCAAAGTCTATTTGTCTTAATAATTTACTAGCTTTTTTTACTCGTATTGCCACTTTGTCTCCTATTTTATAAGTTTTATTGGTCTTTTCTCCTATTAATCTTTTTCTGTTTTCGTCGTAAATAAAATATTCGTCTCCTAAATCTTCAAATCGAATTAGTCCTTCTACTGTGTTTTCTAATTCTACAAATATGCCAAAAGAAGTTACTGATGATACAATTCCTTCGTATTCTTCTCCTATTTTGTTTTCCATGTATTCTGCTTTTTTTAAGTCTTCGGATTCTCTTTCTACTTTTGTGGCTATTTTTTCTCTTTCGCTCGATTGTTTTGCTCTTTCTTCTGCTTGTTCTATTTGTTTGTTTATCCATTCTTCTTTCACATCATAATTTTCGCTTAAATATTTTGATATGATTCTATGGATAAATAAGTCTGGGTATCTTCTAATTGGCGAGGTAAAATGGCAGTAATATTTGCTTGCTATTCCAAAGTGTCCTTGGTTT
This sequence comes from uncultured Clostridium sp., assembly GCA_948468505.1. Taxonomy (GTDB): domain Bacteria; phylum Bacillota; class Clostridia; order TANB77; family CAG-508; genus CAG-269. The sequence goes on from CAOKJE010000007.1 coordinate 29,364, forward strand.
TTTGCTTCATATCTTGCTACTTTTAAGGTTCTGAGCACTAGGTTAGATACTACTTTTTCTTCTTCTTTTCCTTTTACTTCTTCTAATATTTTAGCAAATTCTTTGGGATAGATGTTATCTTTATTGGCTTTTATTTTCATTCCAAAATTAAATAAAAACTTATTTAATTCTTGTATTTTTTCAAGGTCTGGGTCTTCGTGTACACGGTAAATAAATGGTGCTTCTAGCCAGAAGAATTTTTCGGCTACGGTTTCGTTTGCTGTTAGCATAAATTGTTCAATGATTTCATGGGCAAATGTGGTTTCATATTTAGAAATATTGGTTACTCTTCCATCCATGTCTAAATCGATTTTGCTTTCTGGAATGTCTAAGTTTAGGTATCCTTGCTCTATTCTTTTGTTTTTTAGGATTTTGGCTAGCTCTTCCATTCGTTTAAAATGAGGTAGATAGGGCTCATATCTTTTCATTGTTTGCTCATTTGCATTTTCTATCATGGCTTGTACATCTGTATAACTCATTCTCTCTGTGACATTGATAATTCCTTTTACGATTTCACTTGCTAATACGTTTCCTTTGTTATCTATTTCCATGATGCAAGACAAGGTAAATCTGTCTTCTCCTGCATTTAAACTACAAATTCCGTTAGATAATTCCCTTGGAAGCATGGGAATTACTCTTCCTAGCATATAAATGCTGGTTCCCCTAATTAGTGCTTCTTGGTCCAATAAACTATTTTCTTGTACATAAAAGCTTACATCGGCAATATGTACTTCTAATTTGTAATTTCCGTTTTTTAGTTTTTCTACACGAACAGCATCGTCTAAGTCTTTGGCATCTTCGCCATCAATGGTAAAGATTTCTCTATCTCGAAAATCTACTCGATTTGGTATATCTTTTTTATCCACTTTGTTTTCGAAATGTTTTGCCTCTTGTACGACTTGCTCTGGAAAGGTAGATGGCAGGTTGTATTCTTTGATTAAAGATAGCATGTCTACTCCTGCTGCATTTACGTTTCCGAAGTACCTCTATTACTTTTCCTTCTGCTTTTTTTCCGTTTGGAAGTATATTTTGTTATTTTTACTAAAACTTTGTGATTGTTTCTAGCTTTTCCCATGTCTTTTTTAGATATGAAAATGTCGGTCCCAAAGTTTTTGTCGTCTGGTACAACAAATCCAAAGCTTTTGTTATTTTGGAAAATTCCCACAATGGTATCTTTTTCGTGCTTTAGAATTTTTACTACTTTTCCTTCTGCACTTTTAACCTTGTTTTCTTCCTCTAAAATTTCAATTAGTACTCTATCACCATTTAAAGCATTGAATGAGTTTTCTTTGCCAATATAAATTTCGTCTTGATGGTCTTCTAGTCTTACAAAGCCAAAGCCTTTTTGGTTTTTCCTGTAAATTCCATCATAGTAGGTCTTTTCTACCAGTCGATATCTATTTTTTCTGTTCTTTTGTATCTTGAAGTTTAATTCTAAATTGCCAAGTATTTCTAAAAAGTCTCTGTATTCTTTTTTTGGTACTCTCATTATCATGGCTAATTCTTTTGCCTTCATAGGCACGTAGTCTTTGTCTTTCATTAATTCTAAGATTTTCTGTTCTTGTTCTTCCATTACTTTTTCCTTTCTATTGTATTTTCCATTAATTTATCAAAATCAGATTTATATAATTTATCTTGTATAACTCTATATTTTTCTTCTGCTATTTCATGAGATATTTTTCCAGCATCTTTTAGTATATCTCTATCATCTGATAATAAATATTTATCTATTCTATTGGCCCAATCTTCCATTGTCATTGGAATATTTCTCTTTGCTCTTGCTTCTGCTAAATCTAGAAATGCTGAAACAATGAGTTCTAATTGCTCTAATTCTTCCTTTTTTAGATAATTTTTAGCAATGACTACATCTGTTTCTAATATCTTACCTTCTGGGTAATGTTTCCATGTTGTTAAATTCATATGTTCTTTTGTATGGTCTGCTCTATTATATACTATCTCTGCTGCAGTTTGATGCGTTACTGCATAATGTAACTTATTTTGTACTTTTTTAAAAAATTTAATGGTGGTAGGAGATTTTCTATCATAGTCAATAGAAGTAGAATAAATATCTGTTATTTTTTGATAAAATCTTCTTTCAGACATTCTTATTTCTCTAATTTCTGCAAGTAATGTGTCATAGTAATCTTCATCAAAAAAAGCTCCATTTTCCATTCTTTTTTTATCTATAATGTATCCTTTTTTTGAAAATTCCTTTAAAATATTAGTTGCCCATCTTCTAAATTGAATTGCTCTATCTGTATTTACTCTATATCCAACAGAAATTACTGCATCTAAGTTATAATAAGTGAATTTTCTTTTGACTTCTCTATTCCCCTCTTTTTGAACTGTCAAAAATTCTTTGACAGTTGAATTTTTATCTAATTCTAAATCATTATAAATATTTTTTAAATGATAACTTATATCTTGTTTTGATGTATTATATAATTCTCCTAACACCTTTTGCGTTAGCCATAAATCTCCATCTTCAAATCTTACTTCAATCCCTTTTTCTTTTTTTTGTTGTTCAAATATTAAGAATTCTGCTGAACTACTTCTTATATATAAATCTTTATTGCTCATTTTTAATTCACCTCTCTTACTATTGTTTAAATACTATCGCCATTGGTTCCATATTTGTTTGGCAACCTTGCCAATATAACCCTTAGTATTTGATTTTTTCGAAAAAAGAGCAAGTTTTTTAATAAAACCGCTCTTCTTACTATTTTTCTATGCCATATATAATATACCTAATGCTATGGTTAGTATTGCAAATACTACTGCTAATATAATCGTCCATTTTTTTTGTTTTCCTTCTTTGGTTCTTCCTTTGTTTTTTTCAAAGAAGTTGTTGGTTGACGAACCTGTTATGGTTGAAGATAGTCCTGCATCTTCTTTTGATTGGATAAGTGTTAATACGATTAAGACTACTGCTACCATAAAGTAAATTACAATTAGTATTCCTTTTGCTATTTCCATTTATTTTCTTCCTCCCTACGGTTTCTTCCTTTTTATACTACGCTATTGTAACATAATTTTTTCCAAAATGCAAATACTTTTTGAAATTTCTCTAATTTTTGTTGATTTTTTACTATTCTTTCAAAATACACCACGTTCCTATGGGCTCTGGCAAATCTTCAAAAACCATTTCTTCCTTTGTAATAGGATGGTTAATCGTAAGCTGATAAGCCCATAAAGCAATTTGCTTTCCTTTCCCTCTTGTTCCATATTTTTGGTCACCAAAAATACTATGACCAAAATGTGACAGTTGCACTCTTATTTGGTGATGTCTTCCTGTATGTAAATTAATTTCTAATAAGCTTAAATTCTTTACTTCATTATACTTTAACAATTTATAATCCAGTTTTGCCAGTTTTGCATTTTTCTTATCTTGGTTTACCACTTTGCTCATATTGTGTCTTTCGTCTTTGTACAAATAATCTTCTAAGCTTCCTTGTTCAGGAGAAACTTTTCCATCGACTACTACTAAATATTTTTTCTTGAAAGTTTTTTCTCTTACTTGGTTACTTAATCTTGAAGCTGCTTTTGAGGTTTTTGCAAAAATCATAATTCCTCCCACTGGTCTATCTAATCTATGAACCAGTCCTAGGTAGACATTTCCTGGTTTATTGTATTTTTCTTTGATGTATTGCTTTACAATGGTTAGCATGTCTAAATCTTCTGTTTTGTCCCCCTGTGATGGGATGTTTGGCTTTTTTTCTACTACGATTATGTGGTTGTCTTCAAATAATACTTTTAGGTTTTGCATCTTTTTCTCCTCTTACAAATTTGTCAATGATTTTTTAACTTCGTCACCAAAATCATTGCTCCCATCTTCCATAAATCCCACAAGGTAGTACCAGCTTAGAATTTTCCATAGGTAGTCCAATTTCTCCACATTCTAACTTTCCTTTCTGTTTTTTATCTACTGTTACACCTAAAATATTTTGTAAAACGGTACTTGAAATTCCTGTTGTATAGGAATTAATCAAGAAAAATAGTGGCTCTTTTGATAATACTTGCATGCACAATTCCACCAAATCATAAATGTTGTTTTCAAATTGCCAAACCTCTCCTTTGGCTCCTCTTCCATAAGACGGCGGGTCCATGATAATAGCATCATATTGATTTCCACGTCTAATTTCTCGGCTCACAAATTTAACCACATCGTCAATAATAAATCGAACCTTTTTATCTTGTAATCCAGAAGAAATTACATTTTCTTTTGCCCATGTTGTCATTCCTTTTGAGCTGTCTACATGACATACGGATGCCCCTGCTGATAAACATGCAACTGTTGCCCCGTCCTGTGTAAGCAAATAGGTTTAATACTTTTATTTCTCTTTTGGCGTTTCTAATTTTATTTATCATCCAATCCCAATTAACTGCCTGTTCTGGAAAAAGCCCCGTGTGTTTAAAGCCCATCGGTTTAATGTTAAAGGTTAAGTTTTTGTAATGCACTTGCCATGCTTTTGGCATTTTCTTTTTAAATTCCCAAGAACCACCACCGGTTTTGCTTCTATGATAGGTTGCATTGATTTCTTTCCATTTGTTTGGATAGCTTTTTGCTTTCCATATAATTTGTGGGTCTGGTCTTGCTAAAATTACATCTCCCCATTTTTCTAGTTTTTGTCCATCTGCCATGTCTAGTATTTTATATTCTTTCCATTCATTTGCTAGTTTCATATTTTTTGGGTAGCTTAAATAAACTACTATTCCTCCCTTTTATTAGAATAGTACTATTTTACCATATTTTGTTGATTTTTCCAAGGATATTTCGATTAAAAACTATAATTTTTCTAAAAATTGATTTAATTCTATATCTGCTTGTTCTAAGATGCTTTTTAGTGTTCCTTTTGCGATTTCATAGTGCATAGGAATAATAAAAACTCTTCCTGTTCTTTCGTTTATGTATTTGGCGTGGCTTCCTTTTTGTGATATCTTGCAAAATCCTAATTTCTGCATTGCCTTAATAATTTTACTTGGAGGTAGCACAGGATGTTTTGAACTCATACTGCCACCTCCAATGTTGTAATAAAAACATCTTTTGGTTGTTCTGGTTTCTCTGTCTGTGTATACAATTCTAATGCCTCTTTTAAATTTTGCATAGCTTCTTCTATTGTTTTTCCTTGCGATGCTACATTGTTATCAATACATTTTGCTACATACCAATTTTCTTCTTTTTGTATCATTACATTATATTTTATACTCATATATCTATTTCTCCTTTCATTGCTTTATATTATACTTCATTTATGTCCTAAATTCAAACATTTTGTAAAATTTTCATGAAATTGCATATCATAAAAAAATTAATCGTTGCAAATGTGAAAAAAGCAATAATTACAGCGATTAATAACTTATGCCTTCTTACCTTTTGACAAACCCTGCTTGTCCATCCTTCTTTTGCCATCTCTAATCGATTTAATTTGGTATTGTATCTAACTTGAAAAACCTCATCTTTTGCATATTCCATATAAAAAATCTCCCTTCTATATTTTTTCCTTATATGTATATGCTAAATGATTTTCAAATATTCCATTTTTTTTAATTATACCATTAATAAAACGAAGAGATGCTAACCTCTTCGCTTTAATTTTCTAAAATCTTTTGAGCCAAGCTTTTACTAATCCCCTTAACTTGCATCAATTCTTCTTGGCTTGCTTGCCTTATTTTTTCCACACTTCCAAAATGCTTCAATAGAGCCTGTTTCTTAGCCTCTCCAATACCGTTAATTTCGTCCAATACTGACTTTGTCATTTGCTTATCTCTTAATTTTCTATGATACGTAATTGCGGTATCATGCACCGTATCTTGAAAATTGGTAATAACCTTCATTAAATTGGGCGAAATCTCCAGTTCTCTCCTTTGGTCATCCATTAAGGCTCTTGTTTGGTGCTTATCATTCTTTACCATTCCAAACACAGGAATTTTTAGTTTTTTATTATCCTTTTCTTCTTCACTAAAATCTTTTTCCAAGCAGTGTTTTTTTGCCCCGCACCTAAAGGTATTACTTATCTGTAGCTCGCTTTCGCTCCCACAGCTAAGGGCATCCCAAAAAACATCATTTACTTTTTGGATGGCATTTTGAACAGCTCTAATTTGCGTGATTCCACCATCTGCGAAGATAACGTCTGGTAATTCACCAAAGCCTCCTTTAGGGTCTTCAATTGAATGCTTTAGTCTTCTTACAATTACTTCTTCCATACATCTTGGGTCATCTTGCCCAAATACCGTTTTTATTTTAAATCTTCTTGATAAATTCTTTTTAATCACGCCGGTCTTGCATGACACACATAGCAGCTACGGTGTATTCTCCTGCTAAGTTCGATATGTCGTAGGTTTCGATTTTTCTTGGTAGTTTTTCTAACCCTAAAACCTCTTTTAATTCCATTAAAATTTCGCCCTTGTCTTTTTCTTTGTTTTCTAAGGTTACTTTTGCATTTTTTTCTGCCATTTCCACAAATCGTAGTTTTTCTCCTTTTTTAGGAGTTTTGATTTCCACTTTTTTTCCTAAGCTTGTGGATAACCATTTTTCAATTGCTTGTTTATCTTCCATTTCTTCTTTTATCATAATTTTGTTTGGAATGTTTGGATTGTCTAAATAATATTGCTTGATAAATCCAGATAATATTTCCTTGTTTTCCATGTCTTTTAGGTCTTGGTAAAAATAATGCTCTCTACCTATCATTTTGCTTCCTCTTACAAAAAAGATTTCGATACAAACTTCTAAGTTTGATTTGGCAATTCCTATTACATCAATGTTATTTTCAAATACATTCGATATTTTTTGCTTGGTTGAAACTCTTTCGATGGCTTGTATTTTGTCTCTTACATAGGCTGCTTTTTCAAAGTCTAGCCTTCTAGATGCTTCCTCCATTTGCGTTTCTAATTCTTTGATTATTTTGTCTGTTTTTCCTTCTAGTAAATCCATAATTTCGTCAATTTGCTTACGGTATTCTTCTTTTGAAACATATTTCATACAAGGGGCTAAACATTTTCCGATATGATAGTTTAAGCAGGCCCTGGGTCTTTCTTTTAAGGTTTTGCATTGACGAATTTTATATTTTTCCTTAATAAAGTTTACCATTTCCTTAGCAGCACCTGGGTTTGCATAAGGGCCAAAATATTTAGAGCCATCTTTTACAAGTCTTCTTGTGATGGATACTCCTGGATAATCTTGATGTAAGTCTATTTTGATATAGGGATACGTTTTGTCGTCTTTTAATAAGACATTAAATTTTGGCCTGTGTTTTTTTATCAAATTACATTCCAAAATTAATGCCTCTGCTTCATTATCTACTACAATATATTCAAAATGGTCAATTAAACTGACCATTTTTTCTATTCTTGCTGTTTTATCGGTTTTTCTAAAATATGACCTAACTCTATTTTTTAAGGAAATTGCTTTTCCTACGTATATGATGTTATCTTCTTTATCCTTCATAACATAGACGCCTGGTCGATTCGGTAGCTTTTTTAGTTCCTCTTCAATATTAAACATTGTTTTTATGCTTCCCTTTTCTTTTTTAGTTTTCTATATAGCCAATGTATGGCAAATTTCTGTATTTTTCGTTGTAGTCTAAGCCATATCCTACAACAAATTTGTCTTCAATGGCAAAGCCAATATAGTCTACGTTTAATTCCATAACTCTTCTAGATGGTTTGGATAACATGGTTGCAATTTTTACACTGTTAGGATTTTTTTGCTTTAGGTATTCAGCTACATAGGTTAGGGTTCTTCCTGTGTCGATTATGTCTTCTACAATAATTACATCTTTTCCTTCTATTCCATCTCTTATGTCTTTGTTAATTTTAACATTTCCTGAACTTTCGGTTCCTACATAGCTAGATACGTCCATAAAGTCAAGCTGCACACTATTTTTTACGTGTTTTGCAAGTTCTGCCATAAACATAACAGAGCCTTTTAAAATTCCTACAAATACAAGCTCTTTTCCTTCGTAGTCTTTGCTTATTTGTTTTCCCATTTCTTCGATTCTTTTTTCTAGTTTTGCTTTGTTTATTAATATGTTGATTTCGTGCATGTTTGTTCCCCTTTTCTCTTTTTCTTGATTATACTAGATATTAGAAAAGTTTTCAATGCTTTTTATGATTTATGTTTTGATTTTTTACTATTTGACTTTTTTATGTTAATTGTATATAATAGGGCTGTTTCAATTAAAACTTTTATATAGAAAAGGAGATATGCAGCATGCGGAAGGAACAAAATATTATAGAAACTTTAGATAAAATTTCTATAATAAAAAAAGAACTTGATGGAATAACTGCATTGAGAAATGAAGCTTTTAAGGTATTTGAGGATTTCCATACTTGTACACTACCGATTCCTAAGATGTTAGAAATACGAGACACATATTGGAAACCACTCTATAATTGGAACTTCCTTAATACCTATTCTGGCTATATAGAATTGCAGTCTTGGAGCAAGATACATTCGACCTTTGATTTGCTTTATAGTGGAAAAATTAATCGGTCTGACTTTTCTTTTGCTCTTACTAGTTCCCGTTTAGGGGTTGAAAGATACATCCAAAGTTTAAAGGCTCTGCTATCTGCAGAGCAGGAATATTTCTATCATCTAATTTTTATTCATTTACTATCTTCTTGAAAGTTTGTCATACTCTTCATTGGCTACAGGTTCACACCATTCATTTTTTGTATTTTCTCCTGGTACTTCAACTGCTATATGGCTAAACCAACTGTTCTTTTTAGCTCCATGCCAATGTTTTACATTCGCAGGAATAACTACTACATCTCCTACTTTCAGGCTTTGTGCTTCTTTTCCTTCTTCTTGATACCAACCTTCTCCCTCTACACAAATAAGTATTTGTCCTCCACCATTTGTACTATGATGTATATGCCAGTTATTTCTGCAACTTGGTTCAAATGTTACATTGGCTAAAAATACTGCTGATTCTCCTGGTTTGGTTAGTGGTTTTAAATAAGAATTTCCTATAAAATATTTGGCAAAGGCTTCGTTAGGTTCTCCCATTCCAAATGCTCCACCATGTACTTCTTCTATCTTGTCATCTGCGTAAACTTCATTGATTAAACTAAAAGCTCTCCATGCTTTTGGCCATCCACTGTAAAATGCCAGTTGAGTGACAATTTCGACTGCTTCTTCTTTGGTGATTCCATGTTCTTTTCCTAATATGAAGTGTGATTTTAGTTGTGGAAATAGTCCCCCAGCCATTAAAGCTGAAATTGTAATCATGCTTCTATCTCTTAACGATAATTTATCTTCTCTACTCCATACTTCTCCAAATAAGACGTCATCGTTTAATTCTGCAAATTTGGGTGCTAATTTTCCTAAATTTTCTCTACCTGCTGTTTGTTTTTTCATTATAATTTTCCTCCCTTTTCACATTTTTACAAAGATATAATATCACTAGAACAGATAATTTTTCAAACTATCTGCTACATAAATTTATCTTAAAGTTTTGGTTTCTGCAATGAGTTTGTCAAATTTTCCTTGTTCTTCTTCAAATAAATCTCTCCAATCTATACTTATTTCATCTTTTTTATCTTCTTTTGTTTTAAAAACTATTGTTTGTATTTTATGATATAAAAATTGATATGTCAACAATTTCGAAAAAATTTATATAACATATTTTCTACTTAAATTTTTTCTTTCCTTGCTAATATCTTTCTTATTTCTATCATAATTAGGAAAATTGCCTATTGTCAATTACCAAAAAATCGCCAAGTATCTTCTAGTATAACGAAGATTTAGCGACCTTTTTATTGTTTATTAAAATACATAATCAAATATTCTATTGTTCTTTTATCCTCTTTGGATAACTTTTCATAACCTGCTAAAGAATATTCTAGCTTTTTGTTTTTCTTGGCTAGTAAATGTTCACTAAAAATTTGATCTAGTGTTACTCCAAACAAATTGCAAATACGAATTAATACTTCATAAGATGGTTTTGCTCTGTCTTGCTCAATATCACTAATATATCTTACTGATACCTCTATTTTTTCTGCTAGTTTTTCTTGTGTATATCCATTACTTTTTCTAATTTGCTGTAGATTTGCCCCGATTTTGATTGTGCTTACTTTTCTCATTTCCTACCACCTATCTTACTTTTTGTTTATCTTATCAAATTTTGTACTTAGGATAAATGAGTTGTATTCGTTTTTTGTAGTATTTTATTTCTATATGTCCTTAACATACTTTTCTAATAAGCTATCTAATTTTTCTTTTTGTTCTCGTATTTTTATGGCACTTTCCTTTTGGTTTATCATACTTTCTAACTTTTTTAATTCTTTTTCTATCTGTTCTTTCAATTCTTCCATTTCAATCTCTCCTCCCTTTTCCTTATCTTTTGTTATTTTTTTATTTTTTATTCTTTTATATCTCTTTTTGTTCCATATGTCAAGTTTGTTGTATTAATAAATTTATGATTTTCTCGAATAAAACTTGACAAATTTACAAATACTGTGTAAAATAGTTATCAAAACAAAAAAATTTTTTACGCTTGTACAATGAAAGCTTTTAGAAGTCACTTAAAAAGAGAATAAGGGTCAACGGCTGGAAGCCCTTTAAGGTCAACCTAAAATAAGCGAAACACATTGGAGTAATTTTTAAAATTAAGGTGGAAAATCTTTAAGATTTTCAAGTTGGGTGGTACCGCGGAAAAGATTATTTCGTCCCTGCAGTTTAGCAGTGGACGTTTTTTGTATTTAAAAAGGGATTTGAGGGACGTTCCTTGAAATCCCTCTTAAGGAAAGGAATGATATAAAATGAAAGAATACCGAACTTGTACTTGTCATGAAATTAGTCTTAAGGAGGTCGGCAAAAAAGTTAAGATTGCTGGTTTTGTTCAAACCATTCGTGATTTTGGTGGACTTGTATTTTTAGATATTCGTGATATGTATGGCATTACACAAGTTGTTACTTCTGGAAAAGAAGAAGATGTTGACTTTGCTTCTCATATCCCCTTAGAATCTTCTGTTTCTGTATATGGAGAAGTAAAAAAAAGAGACCCTGAAACTATTAACGAAAAATTGAAAACTGGTTTAGTAGAAATTCGAATAGAAAGCCTTGAAATTTTAGGAAGAAGAACCAAAAACTTGCCTTTTGAAATCAATTCAAGTCAAGAAGTTAGAGAAGATTTACGTCTTCAATATCGCTTTTTGGATTTAAGAAATGACAAATTAAAAAATAACTTATTATTAAGGGCTAAAGTTCTCCAGTTTTTAAGAACACAGATGATAGAACAAGGATTTTTAGAGGTGCAGACTCCCATTTTAACTAGTTCTTCTCCTGAAGGCGCTAGGGATTACTTAGTACCAAGCAGATTACATGCTGGCAAATTTTATGCACTACCACAAGCACCACAGCAATTTAAACAGCTACTAATGGTTTCTGGAATTGACAAATATTTTCAAATTGCACCTTGTTTCCGTGACGAAGATGCCAGAAGCGATAGAGCTCCTGGAGAGTTTTATCAATTAGATATGGAAATGGCATATGCCACTCAAGAAGATGTTTTTCATGTAATTGAACCTGTAATACACAAAACCTTCCAAGAATTTTCGAATAAAAAAATTGCAAACTATCCATTCCCAAGAATTTCTTACCAAGAAGCTATGCTAAAATATGGAACCGACAAACCAGACCTAAGAAACCCTCTTACCATCATAGACTTAAGTGAATTTTTTAGTCGTTGTACCTTTAAGCCTTTTATTGGCAAAACCGTTCGAGCTATTTGCATAAAAGGTCACTTATCTAAAGGATTCCATGAAAAATTATTACAACATGCTATAAAGCTTGGCATGCCTGGACTTGGTTATTTAGAAGTACAAGAAGATTTAAGCTTTAAAGGACCAATTGATAAATTTATTCCCGATAATTTAAAGCCCGAATTATTAAAATTGGCTAATTTACAAAAAGATGACACACTTTTCTTAATTGCAGACAACCAAAAAAGAGCAACTGAACTTTCTGGGCAAATCAGAGAAGAACTGGGGAAACGATTAAACTTAATTGATACTAATGTTTTTGCCTTTGCTTGGATTGTAGATTTTCCTATGTTTGAAGAAGACGAGCAAGGAAATTTAGCCTTTAGCCATAATCCATTCTCTATGCCACAAGGCGGATTAGATGATTTAACTACTAAAAATCCCTTGGAAATTTTAGCCTATCAATATGATTTAGTTGTAAATGGTATCGAGCTTTCCTCTGGCGCTGTTCGAAATCATGATATTGAAATTATGCTAAAAGCCTTTACCATGGCTGGTTATACAGAAGAAGAGGTAAAATCAAAATTCGGTGCTTTATATACCGCCTTTCAATTCGGCGCCCCTCCACATGCTGGTATTGCACCTGGTATTGATCGAATGCTTATGCTTTTAACCGATGCAGATACTATAAGAGAAGTGATTGCCTTTCCTCTTAATAGTAAAGCTCAAGATTTGATGATGGGTGCTCCTAGCAAGGTTAGTCGAGCACAATTACGAGATATCCATATCAATCTTAATTTGAAATAAATAACAAAAAATTGCCAAAGGTTCTGGATTTTTCTTACCATTTCACTCCGGAAACCCTTGGCGACTTTTTGTCATTTATTTCTTTTTCTTATTTTCCTCAAATTCCTCCCAAGAATTGCTAAATGTATGGTTAGCAAACATCTCTTTCAAGCCGGTAATTTGTTTTAGACGAATAATCTCATCAAGCTCCATTCCTAAATGCTCTGAAATCTCCTTTTCTGTCCAGCCTTTTTCTGTCAATGTTAAGACAATATGTGACATATCGATAATTTGATGGGTCCCTCTTGCACGGTTATGTCTAATTGTACTTGCCATACGGTTTTCTAAATCTTTATCAATCGTTACAATGGGGATTTTTTCTAAATGAAAGTACTCCTTTGCACAACGGTAGCGGTGAAATCCGTCAACTACAATATATTTGTCGTTTTCTTTATCATAATAAGTTACAATTGGTTGTGTGTAACCATCCTCTTCAATGGAATGTTTTAATAACTTCATTTCTGGTGGCGCAACTTTGTTAGGGTTATAGTCATTCGCAACAACTTTATCAATATCCACCATTTTTACATTTAATACGGGAAATTCTATTTTTTTCATTTCCTTTCGTCCCTTCTTTTCATCTTCCTTCTTAACTGTAGATAATGGTAAAATTTTTATAGTCTTGGTTTTTGCTTACCTTAAATCCAGCTTTTTCGTAAGTATTTAAATAATATCTTGTTACAATACTATAGGTTATTGTATTTTCTTCTTTTACTTTTTCCAGTGTTTTTTCTAAATACTTTTCTTTTGTTGCATAAATGTTTTTAATCACATTTTTACTAATCGATACAAATGCCATTACCTTATTTTCTTCTAAATACAGATACCACAACTTGTTATCGTCATCATAAATCCTGTCATTGGTTTGTTTTTCAATTAATCTTGAACCAAAAATTTTCCCCATATATTGATAAAAATTTTCGCTTTTGTTTGTTACTTTTACTATCATATCTTTTACTCCTTACTTTGTTCTAATATTATTTTTTGCAATGTTTTATCGTCTGTTCTGGTTTTTTTATTTAATAAATTGTCCCATTTATGAATTAATTCTTTTAACTCTCTATCATCATTTTTCGTTTGTCCAAAAGATAATCTTCTCATATAAAAATCGTTTTTTTCAATAGCTCTTGCAATTCTTCTCCAAGAAATTGCTTTTTTTTGATTTTCTAGTTTACACTCTGCTGTGTCTGGAATGTCTTTTATTTCAATTCCTTCTTTGTTTTTATGCCAAATCATAAATTTCTTGATTTTTTTATAATAATGTAACATTAAATCTCTATTATAAATTCCTATACTTTCTAATAAAAATACAGTATATTGTTGCCAAGACATGAAACTTGGTTTACAGGATTTGATATTTCCTAAAGCTGTTGTTTTACAATAGATGTTTCCAAAATTGACACCATTTACACGGTTTAATACTTTACTCCAAGTATCATATTCTAAGGCTTTGAATTGGTCTAATCCATTTCTTTGGTCATCGCCATATGGTTGGCAAAGTCTTTGCTCATAGATGCTTACTCCATTTTTGTACATTAGTTCATAGATGTAATTAAATTCTAAATCTAACTTGCTAACAGCACCCCAAATATCCTCTGTTGACCAATCATATAAAGGATAGAAATTATAAACATCAATATGTTTTTCGTTTACTTTTAACTTGGTTGTCCAGTTATAGTTTTTTAAGGTGATTTTTTTGTCTTGAAAGGCAATGGTTCGAAATCTGTTTAAGCTTTCATCTGTTCGGATTCCTATGCCACAAGCTACTTTCCCTTGATATTTTTCTTGATACCAACTAGCAAATTGTACAATAAATTCTTCGAATTCTTCTCCTTTTTTAAACCAGGAAAATGGGCAATTGTCTATATTTATAGCATCTTCTGGCATACTTCTTACCCATAGATGTTTGTTTTCTTCTTCCCAACAAATCCATTTTGGCTGTAAGACTGAAACAGCATTTCTTAAGGCAATTGGTAGTGCTATATGATAAAAGTCTCGAATTTGTGATAATTGTTTTAATTGTTCAATATGTTCAATGGTATAACGATATTGAGCTTCCAAATCAATGAATAATACATCAAACTTTTTGTTTGACTTTTTGGCTACTAGATTTGCTAGTTGTACCATAACAGAACTGTCTTTCCACCCAATTAAACTAAAATAGATATTGTAAAAGTTTTTGAATATGATTTCTAGTCTTTATATCTCTGCATCTAATACATTTTTTTATAAATATTT
>CAOKJE010000008.1 GCA_948468505.1 uncultured Clostridium sp.
TTCTATATTTATTTAAAATCTTTTTTATTTTTTCCCCAGATTATTTAACTCATATTTTTTTTAGTCGATATATATTGTAATATACAATGCATTTTCTACCTATCAATCATTTAATTCCCTCATAATAAAATCCTTTAATAAAGACATTTGATTGTTATCATACAAATTAATTGCGGTTTGGTTATATTTATAATTTTGGTAATTTATATCATATTTGCTATTTTGATTTGTTTTTTGCTCATATTCAAAATTATCACTTTTCTTTACGGTTTCTTTTCGCACAATGTCATTGTCAGGTAATAATAAGACATTATAATTAGATAAATTAAAGTATTTGGTTTTAGGTAATAATTCCCAATCTAAAACAATTGTTGTGTCTTTAGCGTTATTATTATGAATAATTCCATCAATTTTTGCTTCTACAGCTTTATAGATTGGGTCGTCTAGTTGTTTTGTTTCTTTTCTTGCTGTTATTAATGTATCAAAAAAAGTAGATAGCTCTGTTATGTAAATATTGTACTTTTCTTCTAGATAGATTAAGCTTTCTTCTATTATATTTTTATCTTGATAAAAGTCTCTACTTATTTTATCAACATCAATAACAATGGCATTTTCTTTTTCAAATTCTTTGGATAAGTTTGTTTTTCCTACTCCTGCTTGTCCCGTAATTCCAATTATATTCATATTTTATCACCTTTTTATTATTTCTAAAAGTGGTAAAGACTAAAAATCTTTACCACGCATCCTTTGTACTACTGTTTTCCGCAACAATTCTTATACTTCTTTCCTGAGCCACAAGGACAAGGGTCATTTCTACCAACCTTAGGACCTTCATTGCGAACGGTTTTATCAACATCTGTTCCAATTTTTGCACCACCATCTACACTATGAATCGCCTCTAAAGCTGCACCTGTAATCTTAACCGTTTCTTGTCTTGTATTATCAGCTTGTCCGTCTAATATGCATTAATATTTTAGTTACATCCACTTTGATATCATTTACCATTTCGTCAAACATATCAAAACCTTCTAAACGATATTGAACAACTGGGTCTTTTTGACCATAAGCACGTAAGCCAATACCATCTTTTAGCTCATCCATACTATCAATGTGGTTCATCCATTTTTCGTCAACAACTTTAAGCATAACCACTCTTTCTAGTTCTCTCATTTCTTCTTGTCCAATTTCTTGTTCTTTTTCTGCATATATTTCCATTGCTTTTTTCTTTAATTCTGCTGAAATGGCATTTAAATCATTTTTATTATCTTTGATATAGCTTAACATATCAATACCAAAAATATTGATAATTTCAGTGTTTAATGACTCTATGTTTAGTTCATTTGTTTCTACATTAACAAACATTTGAACAATATTATCTGCTACAAATTCAATCATAGAAACAATATTATCATGAATATTTTCTCCATCTAGTACTTCTCTTCTTTGTTTGTAAATAATTTCTCTTTGCGCATTCATAACATCGTCATATTTTAATACATTTTTACGGATGCTAAAGTTTCTACCTTCTACTTTCTTTTGTGCATTTTCAACAGCATTTGAAATAATTCTAGAGTCGATTGGCATGTTTTCATCTGCACCCAAAGTATTGTAAACTCTTGTAATAGCATCTCCACCAAATATTTTCATTAAATCGTCATCTAAACCAATATAGAATTTAGATTCACCATTGTCTCCTTGACGACCAGAACGACCACGTAACTGATTGTCAATTCTTCTTGATTCGTGTCTTTCGGTACCAATGATTTTTAAACCACCAGCAGCTATTACTTTTTCTTTTTCTTCTTTGATTTGCTCGTCATATTTCTTTACTAAAGCCCTAAACTCTTCTCTTGCTTTTAGAATTTCTTGGTCGTCTGTTTCGTAATAAGTGTCCGCCTCTTCAATAATTTCATGAGCAACTTTATTTCTTCTCATTTCTTCTTTTGCTAAGAATTCACTATTTCCACCAAGCATAATGTCTGTACCACGTCCTGCCATGTTGGTAGCTATGGTTACAGCACCAAATTTACCAGCTTGTGCTACAATTTCAGCTTCTTTTTCATGGTATTTTGCATTTAATACTTCGTGCTTGATACCTTCTTTTTTCAATAACTGGCTTAATTTTTCTGATTTTTCAATAGATACGGTACCTACTAGAACAGGTTGTCCTTTTTCATGACTCTTTTTAATGCTTTCAACAATTGCTTTATATTTTGCATTTTCGTTTTTGTAAATAACATCATTTTCGTCATTACGTATCATTGGCTTATTGGTTGGGATATCCACAACGTCTAAGTTATAGATTTCTTCGAATTCTCCTGCTTCTGTCATAGCAGTACCTGTCATACCAGATAATTTGTCATACATTCTAAAGAAGTTTTGGAAGGTGATGGTTGCCAATGTTTTAGATTCGTCAGCAATTTTAACATTTTCTTTTGCTTCAATTGCTTGGTGTAACCCATTATTATATCTTCTTCCATACATGATACGACCTGTAAATTCGTCTACAATTAATACTTCTCCATCTTTAACAATGTAGTCAATGTCTTTTTTCATAACGCCATGGGCACGCAATGCTTGGTTTACATGGTGTACTAAGGTAGAGTTTTCTAAATCATTAAAGTTTTCTAAGTGAAAGGCGTCTTCTGCTTTTTTGATACCTTTTTCTGTTAATGAGGCAGATTTTGCTTTTAAGTCTACAATGTAATCATATTTTTCGTTGTCTTCTGCTTGGTCATAGTCTTTGATGTCTTCTTCTACAATGATTTTTGGTGTTAGTCTTCTTACAAAGTCATTGGCACTTTTATAAAGGTTAGAGGATTCGTTTGCTCTTCCAGAAATGATAAGAGGGGTACGTGCTTCGTCAATTAAAATACTGTCAATTTCGTCGACAATAGCATAGTGTAAGCCTCTTTGTACTAATTGGTTTTTATAAATAACCATGTTGTCTCTTAGGTAATCAAATCCAAATTCGTTGTTGGTTCCATAGGTTACATCTGCGTTGTATGCTTCTTGCTTTTCTTGTGGCTCCATTCCAGCAATGACTAAACCAACACTTAGTCCTAAGAATTTGTATAGTTTTCCCATCCATTCACTATCTCTTTTGGCTAGGTAGTCGTTGACAGTGATAACGTGAACGCCTTTTCCTTCTAATGCGTTTAGGTATACTGGTAAGGTAGCTACTAAGGTTTTACCTTCACCTGTTTTCATTTCGGCAATTCTTCCTTGGTGTAGAATAATTCCACCGATTAATTGCACGTCAAAGTGTCTCATTCCTAATACTCTTTTTGATGCTTCTCTTACAACAGCAAAGGCTTCTACTAGTATGTCGTCTAGTGTTTTTCCTTCTTGTAGTTGTTTTTTGAATTCTTCTGTTTTTCCTCTTAGTTCACTGTCACTTAATGCTTTCATTTTTTCTTCTAAGCCATTGATTTGCTCTACTAATGGCATAACTCTTTTTACTTCTTTTTCACTGTAAGATTTGAATATTTTGTTAAATATACTCATTTCTATTTCCGTCCCTTCTTCTGTTTCATTTTTTTACTTTTTTACTATATCACGAAACTGTGTTTTTAGCAAGGTTTTTTTGGTAAAAAAATGGAAAAACCATCCCACAAATTTCGTGGGATGGAGAGCGGTTAGTTAGCAAGTGTCAATCAAAAACGATATATTCTTTTAAATTATTTAAGTTAATATCATCTAAAAATATTTCTCTAATACCATAGTTTGTGTAATGTACTTTAATTGTATAGGCATACCATTTTCTATGAAATGTAATAGATTCTATCTCTGGCAAACTATCTTCTATTTTTTTCGAATACTTTAACTGTACACCATATTGCTCAAAAACATCCTCACCTGTTTCGCAACCTTTTAAGAAAAATAGCTTTAAGATTTTTTTTCTAACTATTCCTAATGAACTACAGATAACTAATAATCCTGATTGGATTAATAAAATCCAACCCTCAATTCCAAAGCTACCAATACAGTGCATTACTACTGCTGGCATCCATAACAACACCAAAATAATTATTACACAATCTTTAATTTTATCTGCCCAAATATACCGTTTCTTTAATTTTTCCATATTCTTCCTCCTTTAAATTAAAAAAGAAACTTCTGCCTCTTAAGTTACTTTTGTAATTATAACATATTTGACATAAATTCGCAATCATTCTTACTTTAAAAAATTTCATGAATATTTTTCCCTCTTTCTACATAAATTCAAGTAAAACTAGTATTAAAAGGAGAAAACTATGTTTATCTATAATGTCAAAATCAATGGAAGCAAAACCTTTAAAACCTTTTTTATTGGTATTGTAATCTTAGTTATTATAATCGTTGGAATTGTAAGTTTCAAAGTATTTCAAGGTGCCAACAATTCCACTACTTCCTCTTCTTGCTTGCCACAAAACAAAGTCACCAAATTAACGGCTCATAATTATACCAATGTATTAAAAACAGTGCATGATAACATCGACAGTTATGTAGGTTGTCAAATTAATTTTACAGGTTATGTGTATCGTGTGATGGATTTAAATGAAAACCAATTTATTTTAGCAAGAGATATGATTATTTCTTCTAATTTTCAATCCGTTGTGGTTGGCTTTTTATGTGAATGTGAAAATGCCAAGGATTTTGAAGATGACTCTTGGATCGAGTTAACTGGAAAAATTACAAAAGGTAATTATCATGGCGATATGCCAATTGTTAAGGTAACAGAAATGAAAAAAGTGGATAAACCAAATGACGAGTTTGTTTATCCTCCAGACGAAAGTTATATTCCAACGAGTGGAGTATTGTAATACACTTACAAATACCCCATCGAAAAGCACACCCTTTTGTACAGAGTGTGCTTTTCTTATCATAGGATTTCTTCTTCTATCAAGAGCCTGATTGCCTCCTGCATCGAGCCTTGATGGCTTGCCCGAACAATAAACTCTTGCTTTGGCTCAACGGGAGGCTTTTGTTCAGCAAATCCAACAATTCCATCACCGCTAATTTCCAACTTGGTATCTACCCAAATTAGAAATCTTGTAATTGGATTGAAAGAGTTTTCAGGCACAAGACTTCTTATACAATAGAAATCCCGTGTTGTTAGACCTGAATAATCGGCCATCTCTTCAAGAAATTCCGAGCCTTCTGTAATATCATTGTTTACCTGGTGTGGAACAATAATTTTGGGATACAGCCACCGCTGAAAAGGATTTTCTAACTTTTGCAAATTGTCCTCATCACTTGATACCCCACCATAAGGTGCAGATACCGTGATAATTTTTGCATCCTCACCATCTGCTTTAAGCCATTTGCTAAGTTTGGCAAAACAAACACCTGACTTAGAGTGCCCCAGTAAAATCACCTTATATCCTTGATAATGGGTATTGATAAAGTGAGCCAATTCCTTACCTGCTGGCTTAAGCCCTTCACATTCAAAAGGAAAATAAGCAGTTACTATTTCATACCCCTTTCCTTTTAAAAGTTGGACCTCGTCATTAGGAATTAGAAAAAATGGGGCGTGTTCTGTCACTCTGTCATTGGCATCAACACTTACATTCCATCCATTCCCTATGACCACTAATGTTTTTTTGTTTGCACTCCCTTTTTTCAAGGTTTGAACAATCAAATTAATGCTTTTATAAGCAACATTTTTCAATCGTTCCCCTTTCCAGACAAAAATAGTTTTAATGGTTCCGAAGCCTCCTATGATTGCTAACAAAAAAAGAATTGTTAGTTTTTTTGATAAGTTTGTTGATTTCCGCATAACACTTATCCTCCTTTGCTTTTTTTCTAAATATAATGATATTATAATTGACATAAATGGTCAATTTTAGACCATATAGCTAAAGAGCATTTTTTCTTTACTTTTTCCCCTTAATATGATAAAATAAAACAAATTTTATAAGCGGAGGTAAAAAAGTGAAAAACGAAACAATCCTAATCCTCGACTTTGGAGGACAATACAATCAACTAATCGCAAGACGAGTAAGAGAATGTAATTGCTACTCAGAAGTAGTACCTTATGACATCGCTATCGAAAAAATCAAAGAAAAAGCCCCAAAAGGAATTATCTTTACAGGAGGACCTGCTAGTGTTTATGGAGAAGACTCTCCAAAATGTAGCAAAGAAATCTTCGAACTAGGAATACCAATCCTTGGTATTTGTTATGGAATGCAACTTATGGCTACTACCTTAGGAGGAAACGTAGCAAGACCCAATAAACGTGAATATGGAACAACAGAAGTATCTATTGATAACACTTCCCTACTTTTTCAAGAATTCGGAGATACCAATGGCTTTTTAATGAGCCATACAGACTATGTAGAAACTGTTCCAGAAGGTTTCAAAAATATTGGCTCTACCCCATCTTGCCCAAATGCTGCTATGGAAAATGAAGAAAAGAAACTATACGGTATCCAATTCCATCCAGAAGTAAACAGTTCTATTAATGGAATCGAAGTAATCAAAAACTTCCTATTTAAAATTTGTAATTGTAAAGGAGATTGGATTATCTCTTCTTTTGCCCAAGAAAGTATCCAAAAATTAAAAGAAAAAATTGGCGATAAAAAAGCTCTATGTGCTTTATCTGGAGGTGTTGACTCTTCTGTTGCAGCTGTTCTCCTTTCTAAAGCCATTGGTAAAAACTTAACTTGTATCTTTGTTGACCATGGGTTATTGCGAAAAAACGAAGGAGACGAAGTAGAAGAAATCTTCCGCAACCAATTTGACATCAACCTAATTCGTGTAAATGCCAAAGATAGATTTTTAGCAAAATTAGCAGGTGTAACCGACCCAGAGAAAAAAAGAAAAATCATAGGCGAAGAATTTATTCGTGTTTTTGAAGAAGAAGCTAAAAAAATTGGAGCCGTTGACTTTTTAGTACAAGGAACCATCTACCCTGACGTAATCGAAAGTGGACTTGGCAAAAGCTCTGTTATTAAAAGCCACCACAATGTAGGAGGACTTCCTTCTTATGTAGATTTTAAAGAAATTGTAGAACCATTAAGAGATTTATTTAAAGACGAAGTAAGAAAAACTGGACTAGAACTAGGAATTCCAGAAAACTTAGTTTACCGTCAACCTTTCCCAGGACCTGGACTTGCTATTCGTGTCATTGGTGACATCACAGACGACAAACTAACTATTTTAAAAGATGCAGACAGCATTTTTAGAGAAGAAATCGCAAAAGCAGGACTACACAAAAGAATCAACCAATACTTTGCCGTTCTTACCAACCTAAAATCAGTTGGTGTTATGGGAGACGAAAGAACCTATGACTACACCATTGCTTTACGTGCCGTTGAAACTACCGACTTTATGACAGGCATTTGGAGTAAAATTCCTTATGAAATACTAGAAAAAGTATCTTCTCGTATCGTAAACGAAGTAAATCATGTAAACCGTGTCGTTTACGACATCACCTCAAAACCACCAGCAACCATTGAATGGGAATAATCGGATGTGAAATTGGGGACGTTTCTTTTTTCACATTTCCAAAAAGCAAGGGCATATCTATAATACTTATGATATGTCCTTTCGTTATACAAAGGAAATGTGAAAAAAGAAACGTCCCCAATTTCACATCACTTTCTATCAAATATAGTTTTAAATACACCTTGGTCAATTAAACTTGCAAAAATGTTTTTAAAGATAATCAAAACTATCGGGCCAATTAATAGTCCCATAATCCCAATTACTTTAAATCCTGTATACATAGCAATTAGAGTAAAAATGGGATGCACACCAATGTTTTTGCTAACTAACTTTGGTTCTAAAATTTGCCTTGCAACTGACATAACAATTAATAATACAATGATTGCAATTCCTAAGTTTAGGTCGCCGTTTATGGCACAAAGAATTGCCCAAGGCACCATGACTGTCCCTGAACCAAGGATTGGTAAAGCATCCACAAATCCAATAAACAACGCCATTAATAAGGGGTATTGAATATTGAATCCTGTAAATTGTAAAATGTACAATCCGAATTAGCGATATGATAAAAGATACTAAAATTAGGCTTGCTTCGGCTTTTAAGTATCCTCCTAGTGTTTGGATTAAGTCTTTTAAGTGTTTCCCTATTTTTCGTACCCATACTTTTGGTAAATGATGCTCTATTTGGTCTAATATATAGATTTTATCAACACATATAAAATAAAGTGCAACGACTGAAATTCCTACACAAATAGCAATTGATGGCAGACTTGTTACCAAATTAATTAATCCTGTCAATAAATTTCTAACCCATGAAGAGGCAGTTTCTAATATGTCTCCTGTTGAATTTTGAATAACGTTTAATACTTCGGTTGATAAGTGGATTTTATCAAATTGAAAACTTTCCATCAATTTTTGAAATTGAAGGTAAGCTTTATCAAAATAATTGTTTAATCCTTGCAAAAGACTGGAAGATTCTGCAAACAAGGTAATTAATATCCACACTAAACTTCCCAAAAGAATAGCAGATACGATTACAAATATGATAATGGAACTTGCTCTTCTGGTTAGCTTCGTTTTTGCCATAATAAATTTGATGGCTGGTTCAATGATTAGGGATATGATAAAGGCTACTAAAAATGGCATATAGAAAATAGATAATTTTAGCGCAACATACAAGCCAACTAATAGTAAAATTACATATAATATGTTTTTTAATACTCTTGTCCAATAAGATACATCAATTACCATGTCCTTCCTCCTTTATCTTATTGTATGTAAAAGAACGGAAAATATCCGTCCTTTGATTTGATTTTTTAATTGTTATATTTTTTATTACTCGGCATTCTTGTGTTCGTTGCAATTACAAATTCCTTCTATGGTCGTACATACTTCTTGAACGCCTAATTCTCTTTCATTTTGTGCTAGGTTTCCTAATGTTAAAATTCCTATTACTTTATTGTTTTGATCACATACTGGTAATCTTCTGACTTGATTTTGTGACATCTTACTTTGTGCGTTTGTCATTTCATCATCTTCTTTGCAAGTACAAACATTACAAGTCATAATATCACTTACTTTGCATGTACCTGTATCTTTTTGGCAAGCTACTGCACGAAGTAGGATATCTCTATCGGTTACAATTCCACAAAGACAATTGTTTTCGTCACAAACAGGAATACAACCTACATGTTTTTCACTCATTAATTTCGCTACTTGATTTAAGTTTTCGTCTGGCTTTACACAAGTTACATCACAACACATACAATCTTTTACTTTCATATCTTTACCACCTTTCAATTTTTCTCAAAATTAGTTTTTCCGAATTTTATTTTTTGTATTCGTGAAATTTTGTCGAAATGTGGAAAATTTTTCAAAAAATATTGACTTTTACATAAAACTGTATTATAATAAGTTATGTTTTAAGCCGATAAGGTTTGTAACTCTAGTCTCGGTAGCTTAATCTAGGTAAAGCATTTTCCTGGTTAAATAGGTGGTCAGGAATTAGATGGGGGTTCGAATCCTCCACGGGACATTCTCGCATCGCTAGATGTGAGATTCTACATAGTGGTTTGTTATGATACAGTATGCTTCCCCATATTGTACAGTTTTAGCAAGCTACTCCCCTATAAAAGCAGCCCTACTTAGGTTTTCCTAAACAGGGCTACTTTTTAATTTTCGTATAAATCGTATAAACCATTTACTTCACGTGGCATAATTGGTGGTCTTGGTTCTCCTCCTTGAGGTGGAAATGGTGGACGAAGAGCTCCTCCATGTGGTGGTGGAAATGGTGGTCTCATTGGTGGACGAGGTGGTCGATTCTCTTCATGTCCTGGTCTTCCTAAAAATTCTCTTATTAATAAAATTCGAATTAAATCTTGTAAACCTCTATTCCTAAATTGTCTATCTTCTCCTCTATTCTCTTGTGGTTTTTCAGTAGCACTTGACGCAACGCTATTGGCATGATTTATTTTGTTACCAGATGTAGAATTAGTAGTTCGATTGTTGATAGTTGTTCCTACTTCATTGGTTAAATTAATCGTTACATTAATTTCATTATCATTTTCTATGGATAGATAAATTTCATTGGTTAATTCGTCAATTAATTCTTCTGTAATTGGCTTTGTATTTGTCATGCAAGCTTTATTTATCATGGGATAAACAATTTTATAAATTTCTGGGTAGCAACTTTTTAGCTGTGTACTTTGAGAGTTGTTTGTTTCCATGTCCATTGGCATAGTTTCATAGGCATTTGTCATATAGCAGTTTTCACTATTACTTCCATAGTTTGGATACCCTAAAATGCTTCGTATGTAGTCCTCGTAACTTTCTTGATACATATAATATACCTCCTTATTATTTTGTATATTATATGAAAATAAGTCTAAAATGTGTTATTTTTTATAACTTACAAACTAATTCCTTAAACTGATTTCCTCGATCTGCAAAATCTTTAAACATATCAAAACTTGCACTAGCAGGAGAAAATAAAACAACATCTCCGAGGATTTGCTATCTTACCGTGCTAAAGCCACCGTTTGCTCTAAACTATCGCACATATGAATAGCCAAATTCTTATTTTGATTTTCCAATTCTTGTTTTACCACATCAAAAATCTTACCAGCCGTTTGGCCAATTAGTAGCAATCCTTTCACCTTTTCTACTATTGGCTTAGCAAGTGGTTTATAATCCAAATTTTTATCATAGCCACCAGCAATTAATACAATTTTTTCGTCAAAAGCATTTAAGCCAGATAATGTCCTAGTCGGAGAAGAACTAGCTGAATCATTATACCATTTTACTTGCCCTATTTCTCTGACAAACTCAATTCTATGTGCTACTGGTTTAAATTCCCTAATAGCCTTTGCAGTATCCTCTATAGAGGCCAATGTTTTCGTTGCCGCAAAAGCGGTTGCTATATTTTCTAGATTATGGCTACCTCTTAAAATAGCCTCTTCTCCATTAAAAATATGCCCTCTTACACTATCTACACATTCTTTTATCACTTTTCCGCTCTACTATAAAGCCATTATCTAATTTTTCTTTGTGGCTAAAGAATACCACTTTCCCCTTCGCTTCTTTTGCACAATTTTTTGTAATTTCATTGTCATAATTTAAAATTAAAATGCCATCCTCCTTTTGATATTTAAATATATTTTTCTTGGCATCAATGTACTCTTCATAGTCTTTATGAATATTTAAATGATTTGGGGTTACATTAGTAATAACAGAAATATCTGGGCTTATTTCCATGCCCATTAACTGAAAACTACTTAGCTCTAGCACAACAATATCTTCTGGTGTCATTTCTGGAAGTTGTGTAAATAGTGGTGTTCCAATATTCCCACCTAAAAAAGTACGATAGCCGGGCTTTTTCTAAAATGGCATGAATTAAGCTAGTGGTTGTTGTTTTTCCATCACTTCCTGTTACGCCAATTATTTTACAAGGACACATTTTCATTAACATTTCAATTTCTGTTGTAACAATGGCTCCTCTTTTTCTTTCTTGCTCTAACTCTGGTTTAGTTGGCAAACAGCTTGGTGAGCGAAATATCATATCAAAATCTTTTAAATTTTCCAAGCAATTTTTTCCAAAATATGCTTTAAACTGATAGTTTTTCAATTTTTCTTTTAGACTTTTAGAAATAGTATCTTCATTTCTTTCATCAAAAACAATTACCTTAGCATTTTTTTCGTACATCCAATCTAATAGCGGTAAATTGCTAACACCTAACCCTATGATTGCCACTTTTCGAAATTTTATGTATTTTTCAAATTCTTCTAATTTGGTGTTGACAAAACTCATGTTAAATATCCTCCTTATTATAGTCTTATTGTATTTCTTTTTCTTAATTTTGTTCATTATATCGCAAATGTTAAAAAAAGACAAATCAAATTTTGTATATTTTTAAAATGTTTCGGTAAAAATATGATTGAAACTTGAATGGAGGTGCTTTTCATGTCAAAGAAAAATAAAGAAAACAAAAACAATAATCAAAACAATAACAGAAACAATCAAAACAACAACGAAAAACAAAACAACAATAACTGCAGATAGGGATTCGGGGACGTTCCTTAAATCCCTATTCTAGGGATTAAGGGACACTCCTTAATCTTTTTTATATTCTAGATTTCAAGGAGTGTCCCCCATTCCCCAAAGTGGGGATTTAAGGAACGTCCCCTGCTCCCCATCTTTATTTAGTTCCAAATATTCTGTCTCCAGCATCGCCAAGTCCTGGTACAATATATCCGATGTCATTTAATTTTTCGTCAACAGCTGCGGTATATATTTGCACATCTGGATGTTCATTTTGTAATTTTTCAATTCCCTCTGGTGCTGATAAAATACATAAAAATTTAATTTTTTTCACACCATCTTCTTTTAACATGGTAATAGTATCAGTTGCAGAGCCTCCTGTTGCAAGCATTGGGTCTAATACAATTACTTCACGGTCTTTAATATCTTTTGGCATTTTGTAATAGTAACGAACTGGTTTTAAGGTTTCTTCGTCACGGTATAAGCCAACATGACCAATTTTTGCATTTGGCATGGCTTTTAATAAACCATCAAGCATTCCTGTTCCTGCTCTTAAAATAGGAACAAAAGCGTATTGATTTTCGTCTAAAGACTGTACCTTTGTGGTTCCTATTGGTGTTTCGATTTCAATTTCTTCTAATGTGGCATCTGCCATTGCTTCATAACATAAAAATGTGGCAATTTCGCCAATGATTTCCCTAAATTCTTTGGTTCCTGTATTTTTGTTTCGAATAATTGATAATTTGTGTTGAATTAATGGATTTTTTAAAATAATTGCATTCATTTTACTACTTCCTTCCTTTATTTCAATTTTTTGTACCTTTTCTTCTGTTTTTGTTTCTTTTGCAACTTGTGGTGTCGTTGTTGCTTATCCTACCTGCTTTTCTTCTATTGGTTCTGGATTTACTCTTGCTTTTTTGGTGATTTCCTCTTCTTGGTTTGCTTCTTTTTCGGCTGGCAAGCATAGATTTAATAAAATTCCAATAATGGCAGCTAAACTCATTCCTGATATGGTAATAGATAAATCACCAGAAACAATCGAAATGGCTGCCCCTCCTAGTCCTAGAACTAACATAGTTGAAGCTACTACTACATTTTTTGATTTTCCAAAGTCAACTTGATTCTGAATTAGAACCTTTAATCCATTTACTGCAATAAATCCATATAGTAATAAAGAAACACCTCCTAGCACTGGATTTGGTATAGTAGAAACAATCGCTGTGAATTTTCCTAAAAAACCTAAGCAAATGGCAAAAATAGCAGCTAAACCAATGACCCATATGGATGCTATTTTCGTCATTCCTACAACAGATGTATTTTCTCCATAAGTTGTGTTGGCAGGTCCTCCAAAAATTCCTGCTATAAATGTTGCAATACCATCACCTAATAAAGTTCTATCAAGTCCTGGGTCTTTTAATAAATCTTTTCCAACAATGATTCCTAATGCCGTATGATCACCAATATGTTCACACATAGTAACCAGTGCAATTGGTGCAATGGTAAGAAGTGCTGTAAAATTTGGTGTATAACTTATAAATGGTATCATAAAGTTTGGCATACTAAAGAAGGATGCCTCTATTACTGGTCCAAAGTCAACTAAGCCAAAACAAGCAGCTGAAACATATCCTACTAAAATACCAATCAAAAATGGTATGATTTTAATAAATCCTTTTCCTCTAACCATAACAATGGCTGTTGTTAAAAAAGTAATTAAGGCTACTGTTACGCCTCTCCAATCAACTTCTGTTCCACTTCCAAGCCCAACTTGAGAAATGGCATTTGGTGCTAAGCCTAAACCAATAATCATAATCATTGGTCCAATTACAATTGGTGGTAATAATTTATCAAGCCAGTTTTTCCCTACTAATTTAACAATAATAGCAAATATAACGTAAATTAGCCCTACTGCCATAACACCTGTCATGGCACCTGCTGTTCCTCCTTTTAAAAATGCTGCTGCAAGTGGTGCAATAAAAGCAAACGAACTGCCTAAGTATACAGGTGATTTTCCTTTTGTACATAAAATATAAATTAACGTTCCAATTCCTGATGTTACTAGCGCTACTGGTATGGTTAATACCTCCTGCCCTGCTGCAGTATTTACTAAGATTGGTACTAAAATGGTTGCTCCAAACATGGCAAATACGTGTTGGATTGCTAAGATAATCCATTTGGCTACCTTTGGTTTTTCATTTACACCTAGTAGTAGTTTTTCTTGCTCCATTCAAAGTTCCCCCTTTTAAATTTAGTTTTTATTTTTGGGTGCAAAAGAAAGACTTGAAAAAAGATATTAATTTCAAACGAAAATTAATATCTTATCAAATATATTTTGTTATTTTATTGAAATCAAATGCAAAAACAACAGCTATTGCTACTGCTTTTTTTGAGCTATTTACTTTTTGTCTATTTTTTGTTATTTTTGTCATTTTTTGCACCTCTTATAAAAATATACTATATTTTTATAAAATATGCAAGTATTTTCATAAAATATTTTACTGTCCTGTCCCCATTTATTCCCGGAACCAGTGGGGACGATTTTTATATTTGATATTTTTCTCTTTTTTGATAACTAGTATGTAACAGTTTCTCAGCACGGTAGCTTCCTGGTTTTTCTAAAAATTCTTCATAAATCTTTTTAACAATAGGGTTTTCATGAGATTTTCGAATGGTGCTTTTTTCGTCAATCGAATATAAGGCGTCTGCTCGTAATTTTCTAACATCTACTTCTGCACGGATTTTTGAGCTTTTAATTGGTTGACCACCGCCCATAACACAGCCTCCTGGGCATGCCATGATTTCTACAAATTGATAGTTAGCTTTTCCAGATTTTATTTCTTCTAATATTTTTTGAGCATTGGCTAAACCACTTGCTGCAACGACCGTTATTTCTTTTCCTGCTATGGTTACGGTTGCTTTTTTGATGCCATCTCCTCCACGAATTTCTTCAAAGTTAATTTTTTATAAAGTTTCTCCTGTTAAGGTATCTTGCGATGTACGTAAGGCTGCTTCCATCACACATCCCGTTGTTCCAAAAATTGCGGCAGCTCATGTTGCTTCTCCCATTGGGCTATCAAATTGGCTATCTTCTAACTTGGTAAATTCGATATTGGCTTGTTTAATCATTCTGGAAAGCTCACGGGTAGTAATGACATTATCTACGTCATATAATTCCTCATTTTTCATTTCTGCTCTTTGTCTTTCAAATTTTTTGGCAATACATGGCATAACTGATACCACATAAATTTTTTTAGGGTCAATGCCTTCTTTTTTAGCATAATAGGTTTTTAAAAGTGCGCCAAACATTTGATGTGGTGATTTACAAGTAGATAGATGTGGCAATAACTCTGGCTCGTTCATTTCGATGTATTTGACCCATCCTGGACTACAAGAGGTAATCATAGGAAGATTCTCATTTTCTTGAAATCTTTCGATAAATTCGTTTGCTTCCTCCATAATGGTAAAGTCTGCACCAGTATTGGTATCAAATACCTTATCAAACCCTAGTCTTTTTAGCGAAGTTACCATTTTACCGGTTACGTTTTCTCCTATCGGCATGTCAAACTCCTCACCTAAAGCTACTCTTACTGCTGGTGCTGTTTGTGCAATTACATAGGTGTCAGGGTCTTTTAGTTTTACCCATACCTCGTCAATCGTTTCTTTTTCATGCAAAGCACCTGTCGGGCAAGCCTCTATACATTGCCCACAAAAAGTACAGTTTACATCATTTAGGCTATGGTCACCAACCGTTGAAATACAAGAATCAAAACCTCTATTAATGCAGTCAATTGCTCCTATTTTTTGTACATTTTTACAAGCTGCTACACATCTTCTACATAAAATACATTTATTAAAATCTCTTACGATTGATGGGGATAAGTCGTCTATTTGGTGTTTCGCTCTTTGCCCTTCAAATTCTACTTTAGAAATGTTAAATTTTGTTGCTAACTCTTGTAGCTCGCAATTACCAGAACGAGTACAGGTTAGGCAATCTTTGGCATGGTTAGATATGATTAAATCTAATATTACATGTCTTGCTTCCATTACGTTTGGAGTGTTGGTATGTACTATCATCCCTTCTTCTACTTTTTGGATACAAGATGTCGCAAAACCTCTTCTTCCTTCTACTTCTACAATGCACATACGACAATCTCCTACTTCGTTAATGTCTTTTAAGAAACATAAGGTTGGAATGTCTATTCCTGCTTGTCTTGCTGCTTGCAGGATTGTAGTTCCTTTTTTTGCTTTTACTTCTTGGTTGTCTATGGTTAGGGTTACTAAATCTTCTTTCATAATTTTCCTCCTTATTTTTACAATTAGCCAATCGCTTTAAATGGGCAACTAGTTAAACAAGTACCACATTTTATACATTTATCTTGATTAATCACACGTTTTTCCCTTGCTTCGCCTTCAATTGCAGAAACGGGACAAGATTTTTGGCACAAGCCACAACCCTTGCACTTATCTTCATGAATCGTAATTTTAGACATCGCCTTACACTCTAAAGCTCTACAATTTTTATCAATCGCATGCTCTTTAAATTCTTCTCTAAAGTATTTTAAAGTACTAATGACAGGATTGGGTGCACTTTGTCCTAATCCACAAATACTTGATTTTTGAATGTTTTCTGCTAATTTTTCTAATTGATAGATATCTAGTTCTGTTCCTTTTCCCTCACATAACTTTTGTAGAATTTCATACATTCTTTTGGTTCCAATACGGCAAGGTGTGCACTTTCCACAGCTTTCGCTTACCGTAAATTCTAAGTAGAATTTTGCAAGAGATACCATACATTTTGTGTCATCCATTACAATTAGTCCTCCAGAACCCATCATAGAGCCAATGTCCTTTAATGACTCATAATCAATTGGTGTATCTAAATGCTCTTTTGGAATACAGCCACCAGATGGTCCTCCTGTTTGGGCCGCTTTAAAATCTCTACCATTGGGAATACCGCCACCAATATCATAAACAATTTCTCGTAAAGTGGTTCCCATTGGCACTTCTACTAAACCAATGTTATTGACATTACCACCTAACGCAAATACTTTCGTTCCTTTTGAATTTTCGGTTCCAATTGAAGAATACCAATCGCTTCCCTTTAAAATAATTTGAGCAATATTGGCATAAGTTTCTACGTTATTAATTAAGGTTGGTTTTCCCCATAACCCAGAATTTGCTGGATATGGTGGTTTTACACGT
The DNA here is from genome assembly GCA_948468505.1 of uncultured Clostridium sp. Classification (GTDB taxonomy): domain Bacteria; phylum Bacillota; class Clostridia; order TANB77; family CAG-508; genus CAG-269. Next base: position 17,165 of record CAOKJE010000008.1, read on the forward strand.
GGTTGACCACGTTTTCCCTCAATTGATTCCAATAATGCCGTTTCTTCTCCACAAACAAAAGCACCAGCACCTAATCGAATTTCAATATCAAAATCAAAATCGCTATCAAATATATGCTCTCCTAGCAAGCCATACTCCCTTGCTTGGTTAATAGCAATTTGTAAACGTTTTACGGCGATTGGATATTCTGCTCTTACATAGATGTAGCCTTTGCTTGCTCCAATGCAGAAAGCAGCAATTGCCATTGCCTCTAGTACAGAATGTGGATCCCCCTCTAAAATACTTCTATCCATAAATGCGCCGTGGATCTCCTTCATCTGCATTACATACAACATATTTTTGCTCTGCTTGTGCTCCGTTTGGTTAGTTCCCATTTTTTTCCGGTTGGAAAGCCTGCTCCACCTCTTCCACGAATGCCAGATTTTATAATTTCTTCAATTACCTCATCTTGTGACATTTTGGTTAGTACTTTTTCTAATGCTAAATATCCGTCAAAAGCGATATATTCTTCAATTTCCTCTGGATTTACAACCCCACAGTTTTTAAGAGCAATTCTTTTTTGTTTTTTGTAGAAATTTAAATCGTCTAGGCTATCAACTTTACTTCCGTCAATATCTTTAGCTAGTAATCTTTCTACTTTATTACCTTCTATAATATGAGTTCTAATAATCTCCTCGCAATCCTCTGGTTTTACATTAGCATAGAAAGTATCTTCTGGTCTTATAATTACAATGGGACCTTTGGCACATAACCCGAAAACAGCCCGTTTTAATTACCCTAACATTTTGAATTTCTTTTTCTTGTATAAGTTTTTTGAAATTTTCCAATATCTCTGGCGATTTTGAAGAGGTACATCCTGTGCCTTGGCACACTAAAATATGTTTTTCTCTGGTATCTGCTTTTGTGTTTACTCTTAAATCTAATTCTTTTCTTTTTTCTTCTCTTATTTTTTGAATCTCTTGCCTTGTTTTCACTTGGAATTCCTCCTTTTTTGAAACCATGATTTTGGGGACGGAGGAAAAAATCATGGTCAAATAATTTTACTTTTTAATATTCAGCTTTTACATTATGAAGCCATGATTTTTTCCTCCGTCCCCAAAATCATGGTTTCATTAAATCGTCTAGCACTTGGTCTAGCTTTTGAACGGTAGCTTTTCCATAAACTTCTCCATTTACAGTAAAGACTGGTGCAAGTCCACAAGCTCCTACACATCTTGTTTCTTCTATCGAAAATAAACCATCTTCCGTGGTTTCTCCTGGTCCAATTTTTAGTCTTTCTTGTAATCTGTCCATTATTTTTTGTGAACCTTTAACAAAACAAGCGGTTCCTAAACATACAGATATATTGTATTTTCCTTTTGGTTTTAATGAAAATCTTGAATAAAAGGTAACTACGCCATAGATTTCTGCCATTGGTATTGCTAAAAATTCTGATAATTCTTTTTGTGCCCACATTGGTACATATCCATAATGCTCTTGTATTTCGTTTAGCATTTGGATTAGATTGTCTTTGATTGGTTTATATTCTGAAAAAAGTTCTTCGATAAATTTGTCTTTATTTTCTCCTCCACAACAACACTTTTCGTTTTCTTGCATATTGTTTTTTCCTCCTTCATAATATCTTATTATATAGCTATTTAAATTATATCAAAGTAGAATTTTTTATACAATGGTTTTTTAAAATTTTATACTTTTTGTCATTTTTTGTTTTTTTATTGACATTTTTGAAAAATAGTGTAAAATATAATTACATAAAAATAAAAGGAGGATTTATTATGGGATACAATAGTTATTCTAGTTACTACAGCAGTTATCCAAGTGGTTATGGTGATATTTCTGCAGCAACAGCTACTACTTTAGTTGGTATTTTAATGGTTTATTTAGTAATCATTTTTGCAATTGTCATTCTTCAAATCATAGCTATGTGGAAGTTGTTTACAAAAGCAGGAGAAAAAGGATGGAAATCAATTATTCCAATATACAACTTTGTAATCTTATTTAAAATTTCTGGACTTTCTCCATGGTTACTTTTCGTATACCTTGCAGCTATCATTCCATTTATTGGATGGATTGCACCAATTGCCTTAAATGCTGTTTTAGCTTATAAACTTGCTAAATCTTTCGGAAAAGATGGTGGTTGGGCTGTTGGTCTATACTTCTTACCATCCATTTTCTACATGATTTTAGCATTTGGTAAAGCTTCTTATGTTGGACCAGATGGTGAAATCAAAACAGTAGATGCAACAAATACAGATACAGAAAATAATGAATAAAAATGAAACAAAAGAAGGTTTTGACTTTTTATAGTCAAGACCTTCTTTTTAGATATGCTATTACTTCTTCAATGCTTTCCTTCGGCGTAGAAGCACCAGCCATAACTCCTATTTTTTCTATGTTTTTTGGTATCGCTAATTCTTCTACCGTTTCTATTAAAATTGTATTTTTGCAATTTTTCTTAGCTACTTCATATAGTTTTTTTGTATTTGAACTGTTTTTTCCTCCAATAATAATTATGTAGTCAACTTTTTTAGAAATTTCTTCTGTTTCTTTTTGCCTTAGTTCCGTTGTTCGGCAAATAGTATTTTTAACAACAAAATCAATATCCTTTGGCATTTTTTGTTGCAATGTTTCCTCTATTTTTTGAAATCTTTCCAAACTATAGGTAGTCTGTGAAATTAATAGTAGTTTGTCTTTTTGTGATTTTTTGAAACTTTGGATGGCCTCTTCTAGTTCTTCTTCTTTTTCAAAAATGTAGTAATATTCTCCACAATGGCTTAAAGTCCCTATATTTTCTGGATGGTTTTTGGCTCCTAGTAAAAAGATAAAATATCCCTCTTTACTAAATTTTTCTGCTATTTTTTGTACTTTTAAAACATTAGGACATGTATAATCTTGAATTTTGATGTTCATTTTTTCTGCAATTTCATACACTTCTTTAGGAACACCATGTGCTCTAATTAAAACAGTTCCTTTCGCTTTTTCAATGGTTTCGATGCATTTTACTCCTAATTTTTCTAGTTTTTGAATTACTTGTTTGTTGTGTACAATCTCTCCTAAAGCACATATTGGTTCTTTTGTTTTATTAACCTCTTGCACAGCTCCCTCTACCGCTCTTTCTACGCCATAGCAAAAACCAGCTGTTTTTCCTACTATGATTTCCATTTTTAATTGCTCCTTTATTTGCCTATATCTATTTTATCATATTTTCAATTTCTTGTTTTAATTCTACTACCATGTCCTCTTGCTTAATTTTTCTTATAATTTCACCTTTTTTAAACAAAAGTCCTTCTCCGAATACCGCCCGAGCAATTCCAATATCAGCTTCTCTTGCCTCCCCTGGACCATTTACAGCACAGCCCATAACAGCAACTGTAATATCTTTGTTGATTGTTTGCAAAAACTGTTCCATTTCTTTGGCAATTGGAATTAAATCAATTTGTGTCCTTCCACAGGTAGGACAAGCAATTAAGGTTGGTAGTTTATGATATAAATTACAATCTTTTAAAATTTCTTTTGCTACTTTAATTTCCTGAATAGGGTCAGCAGAAAGAGAAACACGAACTGTGTCTCCAATTCCTTGTTTTAGTAAAACACCTAATCCAATACTAGATTTAATAGTACCACTAAATTCTGTTCCTGCCTCTGTAATTCCCAAGTGTAATGGACATTCAAATTCTTTAGAAGCTGCTTGATAAGCTTCTATACATAGGTCTAAATTAGAGGCTTTTAGAGAAATGGCATAATCGTAAAAATCTAAATCTTCTAATATCTTCACATGCTTTTTAGCACTTTCTATCATTGCTTTTGCTGTTGGTTTTCCATCTCTTTGTAATAATTCCTTTTCTAAAGAACCACTATTTACACCAATTCGAATGGGAATATGATGTTTTTTGCAAGCTTCCACTACTGCTTTTACTTTTTCTTTAGAACCAATGTTTCCGAGGATTAATTCTAATTTTATCAACCCCTGCTTCAATTGCTTCTAAAGCTATTTCATGGTCAAAATGAATATCTGCAACAATGGGAATATGAATTTGTTTTTTTATCTCTTTAATCGCTTTTGCATCCTCTTTATCTAAGCAAGCTACTCTTATTATCTCACAACCTACTTTTTCTAAGTCTAAAATTTGTTTTACTGTTTCAGGCACATTTTTTGTTTTGGTGTTGCACATTGATTGGATAACAACTTTATTTTGCCCTCCGATTGCAACATTTCCTACCATTATTTTTCTGGTTTTAGCTCTTTCCATTTTTTATTATTTCCTTCCGCAAAAGATACTTATAATTATTTCAAATTTTAGTTCATTGTAACAGAACCAATAATACTATTAATATCTTGGATATCATGTTTTTTCATATAGTCTTCAATACCTGTAACAGTTTCTACACTAGTATAAGGACTCATAAAATTTCCAGCACCAATCGAAATAGCAGTTGCTCCTGCTAACATAAACTCGATGGCATCCTCTCCATTTACAATTCCACCCATTCCTAAAACAGGAATTTTAACAGCTTGTGCCACTTGATAAACCATACGAACAGCTACTGGACGAATGGCCGGACCAGAAAGTCCGTCCTGTGTTATTGGCAAGAACTGGTCTTTTTTTATCAACATCAATCTTCATTCCAAGTAAAGTATTAATCAAAGAAACGCCATCTGCTCCTGCATCTTCTACCGCTTTTGCAATGGATGCAATATCTGTAACATTTGGTGTTAGTTTTACAATTAATGGTTTATCTAATACTTTTCTCACCTCTTGAGTTACTTGTTTTACCCCCTCATAGGTGTTTCCAAATGCCATACAGCCCGCCTTTACATTAGGGCAAGATAAATTCAATTCTACGCCATCAATATCTAAAGTGTTTAATACTTTGCAAAGTTCTACATATTCTTCGATACTACTTCCACAAGCGTTTACTATAATTGCCGTATCAAATTTTCTAAGAAATGGTAAATCATTTTGTGCAAAATATTCTACTCCTGGATTTTGTAATCCTATGCTGTTTAGCATACCACTTGGAGTTTCACAAACTCTAGATGGTTTGTTCCCACTTCTAGGTTTTAAGGATGTTCCTTTTGTGATAATTCCTCCTAGTTTGCTTAGGTCAAAAAAGTTGCTAAATTCTCTTCCATACCCAAAGGTTCCTGATGCTACTGTTACTGGGTTTTTCATTTTTATTCCTGCTAAGTTTACTTCTGTTTTCATTTCTTCCTCCTTTAATTATATGATTGAGTTTCCGTTTTCTTGTTTTTATAGAATGAGCTTTAATAAACTAAACTGTGCTATATCTCTACATCTTTTGCATTAAACACAGGCCCTGCTTTACAAACATGTAAGTATTGTGGTGCATCAACTGAACTTTTTGCTGTCTTTACAGCACAACCCAAGCACACACCTAAGCCACATGCCATCTTTTCTTCCAAAGAAATTTGACATGGTATCTCTTTTTCCATAGCTAGTTTTTGAACAGCCTTTAACATCGGTAATGGTCCGCAAGCATAGATGCTATCTACTTTTCCGAGCCTTTATATCTTCTTCTAAATAATGAATCGCAAAGCCTTGTTTTGCATAGCTTCCATCGTCTGTTGTTAAGACAAGTTCATTTGATACGTTTTGGAATTCTTCCTCTAAAACAACAAAGTCTTTACTTCTAAACCCTAAATAAGTAGTAACATTTTTGTTATCACTTTTAGCACACTTAGCTAGTTCATATAATGGAAATACACCAATTCCTCCACCTATAATTGCTAAATTTTGATAATCTTCATATTTAAAAGTTCCATATCCTAATGGTCCGATTATATCAATTTCTTTTCCTTCTTCTTGTTTCGCTAAAATTTGAGTTCCTTTTCCTTTCACTTGAAAGATAAATTCCAAAATACCATTTTCTTTATCCATGTTATAAATACTAATCGGCCTTCTTAAAAAAGGCTCTGTTGTTTGGCTTACTCTTATTTCGATAAAATTTCCTGGTTTTGCTGTGTTTACAATGCTTGGCGCTTTTACACTAAATTTAAATATGTCTGGCTTTAATTGTTCTTTTCTAACTAATTTTGCAAATATTTGCTCTGCCATGATTTTTCCTCCTTTTATTTTTTGTTTTTATAGTTATTTACAGCTACTTTTGTTGTTCAAGATGTTTGGTTGGCTCCATTATTCCTGTCCCAAAATACGACAAAAGGGGTATGATGGTGCCTGTCCCAGAACACGACACAACAATAACTTATCCATTAATGGCTTGATTTAACTCATCTCTCATACGCAAAGCTTCTGCTCTAGTAGCTTTAGCATAATCCTCTTCTGAAAAATTGTCTTTCCATCTATCAGCTTTATAGGCACACATTAAGCTTCTTGAAGCATTTACAATTCCGCCTAATTGGTTTTTGTCAAAACCTAAAGCGATGTCACTTGCTTTTCCTCCTTGCGCACCGTAACCTGGAATTAGAAAATAAGTATGTGGTGCTACTTTTCTAATTTGTTCTAATTGTTCTGGATAAGTTGCTCCTACTACTGCTGCAATACTACTATAACCGTTTTCTCCTTGTAACTCTTCTCCCCATTTTTCTACCAATTCTGCTACTTGGGTATAGACTTCTTTTTGGTTTTCTAGTTTTAAGTCTTGTAGTTCTCCTGAAGATGGATTTGAGGTTTTTACTAATACAAAAATTCCTTTATTGTATTTTTTACAATCTTCTATAAATGGTTTTACGCAATCGGTTCCCATATAAGGATTAACAGTTATAAAGTCCACATTATAAATTGCTTCTTCATTTTTGCCGATTGGTGTTTTTCCTAAAAAAGCATTTGAATAGCCTGCTGCTGTTGAGCCAATGTCTCCTCTTTTGCTATCTGCAATTACTATCATTCCTTTTTGTTTAGCATAATTGCAGGTTTCTTTAAAGGCTTCCATTCCTGGTATACCGAACATTTCGTAAAAAGCAATTTGTGGTTTTATTGCTGGTATAATGTCATATGTCGCATCGATTAAAGCTTTATTGTATTCTATGATTGCTTTTGCTGCTCCCTCTAAATTTTGTTCATATTTACTAGTTACACAGGTAGGTAACATTTCATATCTTGGGTCTAATCCCATTACGGTTGGATTGTTAGTTTCTTTAATTTTTTCAATTAATTGATCGATTGCCTTCATTTTATTTCTCTCCATTCTTTTTCTTTAAATCCTACTAAAATTTGTTTATCACTTATCAATAGCGGTCTTTTGATTAACATTCCATTGGATGCTAATAATTCTAACTTTTCTTCTTTTGTCATAGATGGTAGTTTTTCTTTTAAGTTTAGTTCTTTGTAAACTAAGCCACTTGTATTAAAGAAGTTTTTTGTTTTTAGCTCGCTTTGTTCAATCCATGTTCTTAGTTCTTCTTTGGTTGGTGTGTTTTCTACAATGTGCCTTTCTTCAAATGAAATTTTGTTGTTTTCTAAAAACTTTCTTGCTTTTTGACAAGTAGAGCATTTGGGATACCATATCAATAAATTTTTCATATTAGCTTCATCCTTTCTTTCATTCGTCTATATGAAGTCTTTTTACTGCTACTGCTTTTCCTGTAATTTCGTCAATATCGAAAATACATCCATTTATCATGATTTCATTTTTTGACATGATGTCTTCTACTGGCTTATCTTCAAGGTATCTTCTAATTGAGTTTTCTACATCACATCCAAGGTCTGAAAGACATGCTCCTGTCATTCCAATATCAGTAATAAAGGCTGAACCTTTTGGCATAATAATTTCGTCAGCTGTTTGCACATGGGTATGAGTTCCATAGACAGCACTCACTTTTCCATCTAAAAAATATCCCATATTGAACTTTTCACCAGTAGATTGAGCATGAAAGTCGACCATTATAATTTTTATATCCTCTTTTGCTTCTTCTAAAATTTCTTGAACTGTTGTAAATGGATTGTTGGAATAGTAAACTCCTTCCATCATTCTTCTACCGATTAAGTTAATCACTAATACTTTCGTGTTTTCTTTTTGTATGATGGTATAACCTTTACCTGGTGTTCCCTTTGTTATATTAGCTGGTCTTATAATTTTTTCGCTATCGATAAAATCATAGATTTCTTCGTTTCCCCATGTATGATTTCCCATTGTCACAACATCTACACCTGCTGTTATTATCTTATCAAATAATTCTTTTGCTAAGCCATTTCCATTAGAAGCATTTTCTCCATTTGCTATGGTAAAATCTATTTTGTTTTCTTTTATTATTTCTGGTAATTTGATAGTTAGTTTTTCTACTGCCCTTTCGCTTACAATATCGCCTATTGCCAATATTTTCATTTTTTCTTCTCCCTTTCTTAAATCCCTTTTTGGTAAACCACCTTTCCATTTACAATGGTATATTGAACTCTTCCTTTTAATTCTTTGCCAATGAATGGACTATTTTTAGATTTTGATACAATCATATCTTTTGTGTAGGTATAAGTTTCATTTGGGTCAAAAATAGTAATGTCTGCTATTTTTCCTTCTTCAATAGTTCCTCTGTCTATATGTAGCAATTTTGCTGGGTTATATGAAGTTAATCTTACTAAATCTAAATAGGTTAAATCACCAGTATCAACTAAATTCATGATTTCTGCTGGTAGAGCTGTTTCAAACCCTATAATTCCATTTGGTGCAGTAGCTAGTCCTTTATTCTTTTCTTCCTCTGCGTGTGGTGCATGGTCTGTTATGATGGCATCTATGGTTCCTTCTTTTAATCCTTCTATGATGGCTTGTCTGTCTTTTTCTTCTCTTAATGGTGGGTTCATTTTAGCATTTACACCTGATTTTATGACTTCGTCTACAGTAAAAGTAAAGTAATGTGGACAGGTTTCACATGTGATTTTTACGCCTCTTTTTTTGGCGTCTCTTACCATATTTTTGGTTGTTTTTGTACTGATGTGACAAATGTGTGCTCTTACGCCATTCGTTTCTGAAATTACAATTTCTCTTGCTGCCATAATTTCTTCTGCTTCTGGTAACACACCATCTACTCCTAGTTCGTCTGCTACTTTTCCAGCGTTGATGGCTCCAGCTGCGACTGTCTTTTCTTCGCAGTGTGATGCTACAAAGGTTCCTAGTTTGTCTGCTTCTATGATTGCTTCTCTCATTATTTTGCTGTTTACAACTGGCATTCCATCATCCGAAAAAGCAATGGCTCCTGCTTGTTTTAATTCTTCAAAGTTTACTAGTTCTTCTCCCTTTTCTCCTTTGGATACAGAAGCATAAGGAAGTACATTACATAAGTTTACTCGTTTTGCTTCGTCAATGATTTTTTGCAAAACAATAGCGCTATCTGGAGTTGGTTTTGTATTTGGCATAGGACAAATTGTAGTAAAACCACCACAAACGGCGCTTTTGCTACCTGTTTCGATTGTTTCTTTATGTTCAAAGCCAGGCTCTCTTAGGTGGCAATGCATATCAATCATTCCAGGTATGATATTAAAATTGGTGCAGTCAATTGTTTTGTCTGCTGTTTCTTCGATTTTATCTCCTATTTTTTTGATTTTGTCGTCTTCTATTAAGATGTCTTTTTTTTCAAATGTGTTTGTTTTGTAGTCAATTAGCGTTCCGTTTTTTAGTAATAGTTTCATGGTTTTCCCTCCTATTTTTTCTTTTCCCTCATTTTATCATTTTTTTTGACTGATAGCAATATCTTTTGACAAAAAAACAGAGTATTATTTAAGTAATTTTTTATTAGTTTCTGTTAATATCTCCATTTGAGAAATAGCAATTTGGTTTAATTTAATAAGTCTTTCAGATTGTTTTTTACCCTCATTTATATATATTGAATTTACATTTTCCAAATTAGCTAAACAGATTAGTTCATTTATATTTGCATAATCTCTTATATTTCCTTGCTTATCTGGATTTTTGTCTCTCCATTGTTTTGCAGTCATTCCAAATAATGCCATATTTAAAACATCTGCTTCTTCTGCATAAACAATGCTTGTTTCATATTTAGTGAGCTCTTTAGGAATTAAATTTTTCTTTATTGCATCAGTATGTATTTTATAATTTATTTTTGATAATTCTCTTTTTGCATCCCAACCTAATTGTTTTTGTTCTTCTGCTTTTAGTCTTTCAAATTCTTTGATTAAAAGTAATTTAAATTTCGGACTTATCCACATACCAAATTCAAAAGCAATATCCTTATGTGCATAAGTTCCACCATATCGACCTGTTTTTGCGATAATACCTATGCTATTTGTTTTATTAACCCATTCTTTAACACTTATTTTATAACTATTTAATCCTGCTTGACTTTTAATTATGGCGAATTCGCCATAATTAAAATTAGGATTATGCAACTCTTCCCAAATTCCTAAAAATTCTATTGTATTCCTATTTCTTAACCAATCTGAAATAAAGAAATCTCCATCTTTTGACTTAAGCATATCAGTTAATGAAATGTAATCTTCATTATTCGTATTATAATATGTAATTTTTGTGTCTAGAACATTTAATTCTTTCATAACGAACAAGTTATGCCAAAAACCCTCTTGACCAAAATAAATTTTTTCTTCCAATTGACAAAATCCCTTTTTTTATTTAAAATAGTCCTAGAAATAAATTTAAGGAGGAACCAATATGCAAGATATCATGTCATATCTATTTGAAACAAAAGCCGTAAAATTTTGTGAAGAAAACAAGCCCTTTTTCCTAACCTCAGGAACCATCTCACCATACTTTGTAAACACCCATTTCCTATATGGAAACGAACAAGAAGCAACCGAATTCTTATCTTACATCGACACCTTACTAGAAGACAGAATTAACTTACCAAAAAAAGTATTTGAAAAAGTTTTAGTACAATACGAAAACAACGAAATCTTTAAATACACCATAGACACCATGATAAAATCCATAACAGATAATGTAAATGTAGACGAAATCGATTACATTTCAGGAGGAGAAAGAAGAGACTGGTATTTTTCTAATATGATTGCTTATTTATTAAAAAAGCCACATCTTACCCTATTTAAAGATATGGAAGCATTTGTTAGCCCATACGACTTTTCTTCCACCGAAAAAATAACAAATATCGAAGGAAAAACCGTATTAAATGCCTCTGACTTAGTAACAGCTGCATCAAACTACGTTCGTTCTTGGATACCAGCAGTTAAAAATTTAAACGGAAAATTATTATGGACTTGCTATGTTGTAGACAGAAAACAAGGCGGAACAGAAGTCTTAGAAAAAGAAGGTATCAAAACAATCCCTCTTGCTTTAGTTGACAATACCCTTTTTGAAAAAGCATTTGAATTGGGAATTATAAACGAAGGACAACTAGAAATGTTAAAAGGATTTTATCATGACCCATATGAAACTATGAGAAACTTTTTAATCAATCACCCAGAATTTATTGAAAATGCTCTAAAATCCGATAATGAAAGAACTTTAAAAAGAGTTAAACTATTAACAGAAGGAAATCTATATAATTTATAAAACTTTCTCCTAAAAGAAATGATTTTGGGGACGGAGGAAAAAATCATGGTTGAATATATTTTCAATCATGATTTTTTCCTCCGTCCCCAAAATCATTTCTTTTTCACAATCTCATTACATCTAACCACTGTAACATGGTCAGGTATGTCTTTTAGCACGGTGCTGTTTGCTCCAATTTTCACATAGTTACCAACTTGAATAGGACCTAATACCTTTGCTCCTGCCCCTACCATAACATGATTTCCAATATCGGGATGTCTTTTGTATTTGTCTTTTCCCGTTCCTCCTAAAGTAGAATTATGATAAATCGTGCAGTCATTGCCTATTGTTGCTGTTTCTCCTATTACAATTCCCATGCCATGGTCAATAAATAGTCGTCTGCCTATTTTAGCTCCTGGATGGATTTCAATTCCTGTAAAAAATCTTCCTAATTGCGATATTAGTCTTGCTAAAAATAATAGTTTATGACAATATAAAAAATGTGCAAGCCTGTGAAATACAAGGATATGAAATCCTGGATATAAGATAATTACTTCCAAAATATTTCGGCTTGCTGGGTCTTGATTTTTGATATTTTTAGCATCTTCGTATAACTCTTTTAAAAATAACATACATATCACCTTGTTATATGATACGTATGTTAGTTGCCAAAGGTTCCAGGTTTAAATGCACTCTTAGCTATTAGTCTTCTTCTTGTAATACTTCTTCAATGTTTTCAATGGCTACTAGAGTTCTTACTAATTCATTCTTTTTAAATCCTTTTTTATTATAATTTCCTATAATGCGAATTGTTTCTCCATCCTCGTCTCTGTCTTCTTTTTTTGGTCTTTTCATTTGTTTAATTTCTACTTGATATTTGCTTAAGATTTCTTCAATTGCTATTAAGGTCTTGCTTACCTCATTATTTATTTTTACATTTAGTTCTAATATATCAAAATGATCTAATTTGTCAGATATTTTATAAGAATAAGATAATATGATGTATACAATTAAAGTTGTTACAATTCCTCCTAAGTAAAAACCTGCACCAATGCTTAATCCAATACAAGTAACTGCTAATAGTCCTGCTGCTGTTGTTAGTCCTTTTACATTAAAGCCATCCCTTAGAATGGTTCCAGCACCAATAAATCCTATTCCTGATAGTAATTGTGCTGGTATTCTGGATGGATCCATATTATATATGTTTGACATGTATTCTCCGACACAGCATGATTAATACTGCACTAATTCCTACCAACGCATGAGTTCTAAATCCTGCTGGTTTACTCCAAGAGGAACGCTCTAATCCTATAATTCCTGCTAGTACAAATCCTAAAATTAGTTTTATAATAGCTTGAAACCAAAATGAATTTCCAATTGTCCATATAATTCCCATTTTTTTCTTCCTTCCTTTGTTTTTTTCTATTTTAATTAAATGCAATTTGTTTTAATTCTATCACTTTTACAATAATTTTTCCAGTTCTTTTATTTTGTCGCGAAGCTCTGCTGCCTTTTCAAATTCCATATTGCTTGCAAATTGTAGCATTTGGTCAGTTAGATTCGTAATTACATCTTTGATATCTTCGTTCTTCTCTAATTTGTATTCTACACCTATATCTTCTGCTGTTGTCATAGAAATATTATCACGTACTGATTTTTGAATTGTTTTTGGTGTAATGCCATGCTTTTGGTTGTATTCTTCTTGGATTTTTCTTCTACGGTTTGTTTCTCGTATCGCTTTTTCCATACTGTCTGTTAATTCGTCTGCATACATAATAACAGTTCCATCTGTGTTTCTCGCAGCACGTCCTATGGTTTGAATGAGTGACCTTTCAGAGCGTAAAAATCCTTCTTTGTCTGCATCTAAGATGGCTACTAATGAAACTTCTGGTATATCTAGCCCTTCTCTTAAAAGATTAATTCCCACTAATACATCAAATTCTCCGAAGTCTTAAATTTCGTATTATTTCCATTCTTTCTAAGGCTTTTGTTTCTGAATGCATATACGTTACTTTTATTTCTAAACTTTTTAAATATTCTGTTAAATCTTCTGCCATTTTCTTGGTCAAGGTTGTAACTAGAACTCTTTCTTTTCTTTCTACTCGAATTCGTATTTGCTCTAGTAAATCGTCAATTTGATTTGTTACTGGTTTTACCTCTATTTTAGGATCTAATAACCCAGTTGGTCTTATAATTTGCTCTATTACATTGGATTTAGCATGTTCTTTTTCATAGTCAGCTGGTGTTGCACTAACAAATATAACTTGGTTTACTCGTTGCTCAAATTCTTGGAATTTGAGAGGTCTATTGTCAAAAGCAGATGGCAAACGAAATCCATAATTAACAAGGGATTCTTTTCTTGCTCTATCACCATTGTACATGGCTCTTACTTGTGGAATGGTTGCATGTGATTCGTCTACTAGTAATAAAAAGTCGTCTGGAAAGTAGTCAAACAATGTGTATGGAGGGCTCCCTTCTTCTCTTCCACTGATATGTCTAGAATAATTTTCGATACCAGAGCAAAATCCAGTTTCTCGCATCATTTCGATATCGAAGTTGGTTCTTTCTTCTATTCTTTGTGCTTCGATTAATTTGTTTTGTGCTTTAAAATATTTTACTCTTTCTTCTTTTTCTTTTTCGATGGTAGTAATTGCTCTTTCCATTTTGTCTTTTGTTGTTACATAGTGAGAAGCTGGAGAAATTAGAATGTGCTTTCTGCTTCCAATTGATTTTCCTGTTAATGGATTGATTTCTGTGATTTTTTCTATTTCGTCTCCCCAGAACTCTACTCTTACTGCTGATTCGCTTTGGTCAGATGGATAAATTTCTACAATATCTCCTTTGGCTCGAAAGGTTCCTCTTTTAAAGTCTATTTCATTTCTGGTATATTGCATCGTGACCAATTTTTTTAAGACTTGGTCTCTTGCTTTATTCATTCCTGTTCGTAAAGATAGCATCATTTCTTGGTAGTCTACTGGGTCTCCTAATCCATAAATACAAGATACAGATGCTACGATAATGACATCTTTTGTTTCGAATAAGGATAAGGTTGCAGAATGACGTAGCTTGTCAATTTCGTCATTAATAGAGGAGTCTTTTTCGATAAAGGTGTCTGTTGATGGAATGTAACTTTCTGGCTGATAATAATCGTAGTAGGACACAAAATACTCCACATTATTTTCTGGAAAAAACTCTTTGAATTCGGAATATAATTGTCCTGCTAGTGTCTTATTATGTGCTAAAACGAGTGTTGGTTTTTGTACTTTTTGGATAATGTTTGCCATGGTAAAAGTTTTACCAGAACCCGTAACTCCTAGTAGTGTCTGAAATTTCTTGCCTTCTTCTATCCCCTTACTTAAATATTCGATTGCTTGTGGTTGGTCGCCTGTTGGCTTGTAATCGGAATGTAGCTTAAACATATCTAAATCTCCTTCTATCGTTCTATGTCTGCTTGGTTTTGCTTGATATTGGATGGTAATCTAAAATTTGTCCTTGTAATAGTCCTTTTTTATTATATTCTGTTTGAGCATGTCGTATAAAAGTTATATTCATTCTCACTCCTCCTGATTATTTTTTATTTTCCAATATCCGTTTTTATCTGCTCCTATTCTTTCAATAATTCCCTTTTCCTTTAATTTAGCAATATTTCTTTTAACTGTTTTCTCAGAAATATCTAATTTATTTGCTATTGAAATTTGCGTAATATATGGATTTTTTATAATTATTTTCAATATACTTTTTTCTGTAATATTTAATTTGGTATTTACAGGGTCATTTACAGGGTCATTTACAGGGTCATTTTTAATAACTTCATTTTCTTTTTCATAATTTTTTCTATAAAAAATTATTGTAAAACCTATTTTTTCTTTTCTAAATTCTACTTTCACTTGATTTGCTGTACATTCTTCATATATTCTTCTTATCCCTGAAGAATAAGTTTCTGTATCATTTGATTTGTATAAAATATTAGCAATTATCGGATTTCTAAACACGGAATGCGCTCTATTTTGTATATAATCTTCTGGTGTATATTGTTCTGGAAATGTCCCAGGATTATATATTTCTACTTTATTTTTAAATATTGAAATTTCAGTTCCTTTTGGGTCTTGATATAATCTGTGTGTATAACTATTGATAATAGCTTCTCTTATAGAATCTAGTGGAATCTCTGGATATTCTTCTCTTTTATCTGTTATTTTTACATTCCATATAATGTTTTTTCTAATATATTCTTGTCCTATTTTTATTAAATCAAAAATATTCCCCTCTACTTTATCGATATCGATAAATGTTGTTTTCGTATCTGTTGCAAAAATTGCCATTTGAAGTTCTACCTTATTATTATCACAAAATAAAATCTTTCCTGCATTTAACAACTTGTTGTCTTTTAATAATCCTAACTTATTTAAAACATCTTCTTTATTTGTATATTGAAATGGTATTCTCTTAGCTTTATTTGCTCTTTCTATATAATTTTTTAATATTTCCTCATTAACATCTTCTATGGTTTTTTCTGAAACTCTCGAATCCCAACTTTCACTTTCATTTTCTGTTTTCAAAAATATTTTTCTCATTTCAGAAATAGAAAGCTTTTGGTCTCTATCACTCACTCGTATATAGGCTCTTCCATCAGCAAAGTATGGAACATCTTCTCCTTCAAACTCTACTAATATGCAATCTTTATCTTCTATTTTTACATTACTTATCTTTGGATAGATTTTTGGCTCTATTTTATTTGAAATAACTTCTGAAATATATCTTAGTGTTTTTCCACTAACCTCTTGCCCAACTACTGTTCCATCATCTTTTATTCCAAAATAGAGTTTTCCATGCCTATGTTTATTTAATATGGAAACAATTGATATAATTGCTTCTTTTAACTCACTTGTAGATTTCTTTAATTCTGTTACTTCATCTTCTTGAAATTTATTGTTCAATTAAAAATCACCTTCTTGCAAAAATTATACCACATAAGTACAAACGTTCGCAAGTACTTTTGAAAATTTTTCCAAAAACATTAATCTTTCTACTAAAACATCCGCTATATTTGCTTTTTTAATCTCTTATACTGACTGCATTCTATGGTTTTTCCCAACAATTCTTCTAAGTTATTGTCAGTAATTAATTCCTCTTTTTTTATCTTTGCTAATTTTTTAATATGATATTCTAATTTAGAAGCAAAAGCTCTACTTTCTGTTTCCCATACTGCTTCCAACTTTTTAGCGGTATGAGAATGTGTATATTTTGCCCCATTTACCTTTGTAAAATGCTCCTTCATTCTATGTTCTACATCAGTTGTAATCCCTGTATAAATCGAATTATCTACACATCTTAGCATATAAACAAAATACATCTATTTTCTTCCTTTCATAAACCTGTCCCCGTTTGACCATCCATGGCTAAAGTGTGCCTGTCCCTCTTTAGCCATTCTTCCTAATTTTGGCAATAAAAAAACCTTCATAAAGTTCGTTTGGTTGTACGCATAAAGTCCCTTCTATTGTGGTTGGTAGAAGAGGTAACAATTCCATCCCTTCAAATTGAATGGGTACAATTTCTATGTTTTTTTCTTTTATTACTTTTTGTATCACTTCTTCATTTTCGTTTTTTAGAATAGAACAAGTTGAGTATACCATTTCTTGTTTTGGTTTTAATAGGTTAATTGCTTTTTTTAATAAATCAATTTGGGTTTTTACTGATTTTTCGATTAGTTTTGTGGTAAATGTTTCTTCTATTTTAGGCTCTTCTAAGCAAATCGTTCCACTTCCACTACAAGGTGCATCTAACAAAATTTGGTCAAAAGAAAAGAAGTCGTCTATTTGTCTAGCATCTCCGCGTCATAACATAAACTTTAGCACCTTGTTTTTCTATATTGTAGCTTAATCGTTTGGCTCTAATTTTGTTGATTTCACAAGCTGTTATGTTTGCTTTGTTATTGGTTAATGCTGCTATTCCGTGTTGTTTTTCCTCCTGGTGCTGCTGCCATATCTAATATATCCTTTTCTTCTTTTGGCTCTAAAATGATAGGTGGTAACATGGATGATAAACTTTGTAAATATATTTTTCCTTCTTGATAGATTGATAGATTTCTGATTTCTTTTTCTGCTTCATTTTCTATAATAAAGGCTTCTTTACTCCATCCTACTGTCTTATATTTTATTTGGTTTTGTTCTAAAATTTCTTTTATTTCTTCTGTTTTTGCTTTTAGTGTATTTATGCGAAATGTGGTTTTTCTTTTTGTTTGATAGCCTCCGTATTATTTGGGACGTAGTCTCTTTTCCATATTGTTCTTCTAACATTTTGATTAGAAATTCTGGTAGTTTAGATTTCATATTCTTTAACCTCACAATTATCAAGTCCTAAACCTCTTAGTACCTCCATTCCTTCTGGAATACCTTCTAAAGTAGCTCGAATTGGTACTGACACGCCTCCATGAGTAACGACTAAAACAGTTTTATCTTCATATTCTTTTTTAATCTTTTCTAAAAAGCCTTGTACTCTATCAAATAAAGCACCCACACTTTCTGCATCTTCATATTGTTTATTTAGTTTATAATTCCAAATTTCGTCAAAATCAAACTCCTTTGCTGTCATTCCTTCAAATTTTCCAAAATATCTTTCTACCACTCCATTATCTTCAATAATAGGGATTTTTCTATTTTCTCCAATAATTTGCGCTGTTTTTTTAGCTCTTTTTAATGGTGATGTAATGATAATATCTATGTTTTCCTTTTCTAGTTTTTTCTTTGTTGTTTTAGCTTGCTTAATTCCTGTTTCATTTAATTCGGTATCTGTCATTCCTTGTATTTTGCCCGCTACATTCCAATCTGTTTGTCCGTGTCTTGTTAATAATAACTTCATAAATAATTCCTCCTTACGTACTTATGTTATTCTATCATACATTTTTAAAAAAGCCTAGATTTTTTCTTGCACTTTTTTACTTTTTTCTATATAATGTTACAAAATAAAATAAGGAGTGCATTTTTTAAAATGGAACATTGGAGTGTAGACGACTATAAAAATTTTACAAATAATAAAAATAAAACTAGTAAGTACCGTGCCAATAAGGTTTCAATTGATGGTCATACCTTTGATAGCCAAAAAGAGGCGGATTATTATTGTGAGTTGAAATTGCGTTTGCAAGGTAAAGAAATTAATGGCTTTTGCCTACAGCCTACTTTTATTTTAGCACCTAAATTAAAATATAAGGCTGATTTTATTGTGTTTCATAAGGATAATTCGACTGAAGTTATTGATGTTAAGGGTGTTAGAACAAAGGAGTATATTGCCAAAAAAAAGGTTTTTGAAGATAAGTTTAATTTAAAAATTACGGAGATTTAAATGCAATATCTTCAAAATGTTGTTTTGTAAAACTTAAAAGCGGAATAAGATATGTATTCTTACTCCGCTTTCATAATAGGACAAAACTTTTAATCTGTTCAAGCTTCTCGTCTTAATCGAATGATGTATTGAGGTTCATTAACCTCATACAGGTCCTTAAAGGCAATATCTTCTGCTTCAATTGCAAGGACATTGCACCATTTTCTGGAAAATTTAGCAATTACTAGCTTAGTTTCGGGATATTCTTCTGTTGCACGCCATGTGCAAATAAGATAATTTGACCCTATGCTAACCTCTACTCCTTTGCTTGCTGTCAAATGGTCCACAGATGTTTTATGCATATAAATCCATGCATTTTTACACCGTTCTTTCAATTCAGCCAAGACATCTAACTCGCATTTGTCCTCTGGCACTGTTAAATCTAATACTTCTAGCTCTTTCTTCATACTGTTCTCCTTTCAAATTCTGTGCCTTGATAGTTTCAAATATGGATTTTTTTCCATATTTGAATTATATCATATTTTACATAATCTTGCAAATCACGCCTCTTCCAGCAATTTCTTAATCTCCTCATTTCTCTTCACTTTTTTAGTTGTTGTCTTAATCAGCTCCTCATCTGTTAAAATCATATTTTTAATATACTTATATGGTGGAAACGTCTTATTAATTTCCTTAATCTTTTGCCAAATCACATTTTCCAAATCTTCTTGGGTTGCATCTGGATATTTTTCCTTAACGGCTTCTTTATCGTATACCACCTTAACAGAAAGCTTAATATCATTTTTATCTATTTTATCAGGCATACCATAAACAATACACTCTAATACCTCGTCTAGTCGATTTATTAAGGTCTCTAACTCATCTGGAAATACTTTCTTTCCATTTTTTAAAACAATCATATCCTTTTTTCTACCAGTTAAGAATAGGTATCCTTCTTTATCATAATAAGCCAAATCCCCAGTATAAAACCATCCATCTTTTAGTACTTCATTGGTTGCTTCTTCATTTTCATAATAACCAAGCATAACATTTGGACCTTTTACTCTAATTTCTCCTATTCCTTGTTCGTCTTGATTAAACAATTCTACTTGCACATTTTCCATTGGAAAACCAATAGAGCCATATTTCATTTTTTTGAAGTTTTCAGCTGCAATTACTGGTGATGTTTCTGTTAATCCATATCCTTGTACCACATTAATTCCTAGCTCATTAAAACCTTGTGCTACCTTTTTATCTAAAGGTGCTCCGCCAGAAATAACAAATCTTAAGGCTCCCCCTAATTCGTTGAATATTTCTTTAAATAGTTTTTTTCTAACATCGATGCCGTAATTTTAACAACAAATTACTTAGTTTCTTGGCAAACGCAACTGCTTTGGTTTTTCCTTTTTTGGCAATCCCCTGTTCTATTCTTTTATAAATAGCTTCTACCAGTAACGGTACTCCTACAAAGATTGATACTTTATATTCTTTTAAGTTTTGAGCAATGTAACGAAGTCCATCTGGAAATACAGTGGTTACACCAAAGGCTAGCATAACAATCATACAAGTTGATCCAAAAATGTGATGGAACGGCAAAAACGCTATATTTACATCTTCTTTTCGAATGTCTTCTACTAATTGCATACTATAGACATTAGATGCTATATTATTCTGAGAAAGCATGACTGCTTTTGATTTTGTTGTAGTTCCAGAGGTAAATAACAATATGTTCATTTTATAACTGTCAATTTTTGCTTCTACATATTCTTTTTTCCCTGATTCTAACAATTCTTTTCCTTGTTGTTTTAAACTCAAAATATCATCATAGCCTTCTTGTTTTGTCATACAGATATAGTTTTCTATTTTTAACTTTCCTCTTTTTTTAATTTCTTCGATATTTTCGATATATTTTTCGTCAAATACTAGGACATCTGCTTTACTTCTAACCAAACAACTTTCTAATTCTTCTACTTGCAACTCTTTGTCAAGCGGAATACTTAAAATTCCTCCTAATAAATTGCTTAAATGAGTAAGCACCCAGTGGTAGCAGTTTCTTCCAACGATGGCAACTCTTTTTTCTTGGTATCCTAAATCATAAAACTTGGTCCCTAATTGATTTGCTTCTTCTAGAAGCCTTGTGTAACTTACATTCTCATATGATACCTCTTTACCATCTTTGTGTTTTATAACAAAAGCTGTTTTTTCCTTATATTTGCTTACCGCATCATAGATAAGCTCTTTTATGTTTTCCAACTCGGTTGCTTCAAAATATTTTTCTCTTTCCATATTTTTACCCTCTTTATCTAGTATCGATTACTAGGTTATCATATCTTAAATATGTTGTCAAGTGGTTGACTATAAGGTCAAAAAGTGCTATGATTATTGGCAAGCGAGGTGATTTAGCATGAATGTAGAAATTGAAGATTTCCATCTTCCACGATGGAACGAACTTCCTAATATCGATTTATATATTGATCAGCTAGTTTCTTTTTTAGAACAGTATTTGGCTGGTTATATCAAAAATGATAGCGAAAAAGATGAAAAAATTATAACAAAAACTATGATTAATAATTACGTGAAGCATAAAACAATTAAGGCTCCCAACAATAAAAAGTATAATAAAGAGCATATGGCTTCTTTGTTTGTTATTTTTATTTTGAAAGAAGTTTACAGTATTCATGAAATAGAAAGGTTGATTGGCTTAGCTTTAAAGACTTCTCCTATTGAACTTGCTTATGACCGCTTTTGCTCAGAACTTGAAAAGGCAATTCGCATTGTTTTTGCAGAAAAACACTATATTAAAAATAGTAAGCTTTCGAAGGAACAGTATATCTTACGAAATGTGGTTCAGTCTTTCGCGAATAAATTGTATGTGCAAAGGGTGTATTTGAAGAAGTAATAATCCCGCTACACTTCTCCATACCCCTTTTCAATCATAGACTCCTCAATATAATTCACACGCTTCATAATAGAAATCATAAGTTTCGTTAAAATCGGTTTCATATTAGAAACCTTTATAGCAATCCCTTTTGCCAAGCAAGCCTCCTTTAACTCGCTATATTCTGTCTTCAAAATAGGAATCATAGAAAGAGAAATACAAACTAATAATTCAATATCCTCTAAATTTACTTTCAATAACTTGAAAGGCATACAAAGATTTTTTATCGTAATTGCCATACTTTTTACTGTTGTTGTTTTCGCATAAACAACAGTAATATTACAAACTAACATCAATTTTATTGCCACCAAAAAAGCATACTGATAATTAGCTAAGATACAGTTAATTACTACTGTTATCAATATAAATGGCAGTAATTTTATAATATTTTCAATCGCATCTATCGGTTTTATTTTGCAAATCAACATTGCTAACATATTGATTAATAACACTATCCCTAATAAAATATTACTATTTATAAAAAATATACCACTTGCATATATGACAAAAACTAAAAAAATAATAACATTTTTCATTTTTAATTCTATATCCTCCTACAATCTTTATACACTTTATAGCATAAAATATGTTATATTGTCAATAATTTTAGCAAGCTCTTTAAAGTTAAAAAATTCTCTTAACAAAAACTGTTAATTGCTTTTTATTTTACTTCTTCTAATTCTGCATGCACTAAAATACGTTTTTTTCCTGTTCTATCACAAGTAGAAAGTGTTAAAATTTGATTACTTTCATTAGGGTTTCCAATAAACTTAACTTTTGTCCTTTCACTTAAGGTTTGTTTAAATTGATCAAACTCATTTTCATTAACATTTGTATTAATAGCGTAGTTTTCTGGATCTATTTCATAACTAGAGAAAACTTTAGATTTCATTGTTTTTTCAGGAGTATAAATATTTACGCTAACATCATCTTTTAACTTGCCTTGATATATTTTTTCTAAATCTGAAAAAATAATTCCTCTTTTAATATTATGCCCATAAATCACTATATTTTTATCTGTAAAATTACTTTGATTTTTATAATCTAAAAATACAGAACCAGAATCATCCTTCTTTTTATAAAAATTTCTATTTAAATAATAAGTATTATCCATATGCTGCATAATAGGATAATTAATTGTTGTTCCATCAATTTTTATCCATCCAACAACCTCTGGATTTATATTTTTTAATTTTTCGAAATCTATACTAGTCTCTTCTTGATTTGTATCTATTGCTTGTTCTGCCAATTCTTGATATGTTTTTTCTGTTTGACCTGTTCTAATAAACCAATTTAATAGAATACTTCCCGAAATGATAAAAATAAGACTAAAAATTATTAGCATAATTCTTTGATTTTTAGGGATTTTGCTTGTCTTTTTTCTTTTCATTTTTATTTCCTTTCTATCTGTATCTATAAAGTAAGCTCTTATAAGGTTTTATAAGAGCTTACTTTGATAAATTATTTTCTTCTATTACGTTTTAATATCATTACAATACCTATTCCTGAAATAGTCATTAGAGTAATTAACATTTCGATTGCAATATCTCCTGTTTTTGGAGCTATTGAATTATTTAATTTGCCAGTTTGGGTTTCTTCATTAGTAGTTTCTGCATCTTTGTCTTCTATAACTTCTATTTCAATTTGATCTCTTACTCCATTGGCAGTTTCTACTGTTAAAATTGCTTTTCCAATTCCTTTTGCAACAATACTTCCATCATCATTTACAAAAATGATATCACTATTAGAAGATATAAATGTTAAATCATTTGGATTAGATGCATTTACTGGATTTACACTTGTAACAACATTAATGGTACTTCCTAGTTTAACAGTTGTGTCTGTACCTTGTAATGAAATTGAAGTAATTGGAACATAAATAGCTGTTACATCAACTGTTGTTATTTTTCCTCCAACTTCTGCTGTTATAGTTGCTGTTCCTTCTTTTTTAGCAGTAACTACACCGTTGGAATTTACACTAACAACGTCTGCATCTGAACTGCTCCATTGTATAGTTCTATCATCTGTTGTATTAGGTGGATTAAATACAACTCCTAATTGCTCTGTTCTACCTAAGCTTAATTCAAAATCTACCATATTCATTGCAATTGAATTTAATGGAATTTCTTCCACTGTTACAGAACAAGTATGGGTATACTCATTTCCATCTTCTACAGCTTTTGCTGTTATAGTTGCTGTTCCTGCTTTTAATCCTATTACTCTACCATTGGCATCTACAGTTGCTATGGTATTATCTGAACTTTCCCATGTCACATTTCCTTTATATGTAGTATCTTCTGGTTGTAATTTTGCTACTAATGTGTCTGTTTGTCCTTTTAATATTTGTGATGTTGTTTTATTAAGCTCTATTCCTGTTAATGGCACTACTACTGTAATTTTACAAGATTTTTCTTTATTTCCAACTTTAGCTTTTATATAAGCTGTACCTGCTTTTCTAGCTGTTACATTTCCATTTGTATCAACACTTGCTACAGCATCATTTGTTGATGTCCATTGTACTGTTTTGCTATCAGTTGTATCAACTGGGTCATATGTTACACCTAATTTAACAGTTCCATTTTTATTTAGAGTTTTTTCTGTTTCACTTAAACTAATATTGTTTAGTGGTACTAGTACTGTTACTGTTGTTTGTGCTGTTTTTGTTCCTACTGTTGCTGTTATCGTTGTTGTTCCTGCTCCTACTGCTGTAATCTTTCCATTCGCATCAACTGAAACTTTAGTATCATCTGCTGATTGCCAAGTTACGTTTTTGCTTTCTGTTGTATTTTCTGGATTGTATGTAACAGTTAAATTTTTAGTTTGTAATTTATTTAATGTTATATTTTGTTCTTTAATTGCAATTGAATTTAATGCAATTGGTAAAACGGTTACATTGCAAGTTGATTCTTTTCCACCAATTGTTCTAGCAGTAATTGTTGTTGAACCTACTCCTTTTGCTGTAACTGTTCCATTGGTTGATACTGTTGCAATACTTTCATCTGCTGAACTCCAAGAAATAGTTTTATCTTCTGTTGCATCTATTGGGTTATAAGTAACTTCTAATTTTTCTGTTTGTCCATATTGAATTGATGTTGCATTTTTTATTTGAATTGAATTTAATGGAACAACTACTTTCACTTTACATGTAATAGAATATTTTCCAACTCTTGCTGTAATTGTACTTTCTCCTCCTGCTACTGCTGTTACTACTCCACCATTTACTGTTGCTACTGATGTATCTGATGAAGTCCATGTTACTGTTTTATCTGCATCTGTATCAATTGGATCAT
Organism: uncultured Clostridium sp.; assembly: GCA_948468505.1. Taxonomy (GTDB): domain Bacteria; phylum Bacillota; class Clostridia; order TANB77; family CAG-508; genus CAG-269. The sequence goes on from CAOKJE010000008.1 coordinate 42,143, forward strand.
AAGCAACTGCTAATGTAAAGCTATCTGATTTATTTAAAGTTTTTTGAGTAGTGTTATCTTCAAATGAAATACCTTTTAAAGGAACTCCTACTGTTACATTGCATGTTGCTGTTTTGTTATTTGATGTTTTAGCTGTAATAGTTGCACTTCCTTTTGCCACTGCTGTTACAGTTCCATCTGTTCCTACTGTTGCAATTGCTGGATTGCTTGATTCCCATGTTATTGTTTTATCTCCATCTGCATTTGATGGTGTTATAGTTGCTGTTAATCTTTCTGTTGCAGTTTTTTCTAAATCTAATGATGTTTTATTTAAGGTTACTCCTGTTATTGGTTGTGTTACTGTTACTTGACAAGTTGCTGTGTAGTTGTCTGCTGTTTTAGCTGTAATAGTTGTACTTCCTTTTGCTACTGCTGTTACAGTTCCATCTGTCCCTACTGTTGCAATTGCTGGATTGCTTGATTCCCATGTTACATTTTTATTGGTTGCTTCAGCTGGTGCTACTGTTGCTGTTAATGTTTGTGTATTTCCTTTTTCTAATGTTATTTGTGATTGATCTAAAGTTACTCCTGTGGTTGGAACTTTAATATTGATTTCTCCATTGTTTGTTATACATGTTATTTTACCACTCATGTCTTTTCCAACAGCCATATTGTTAAGTGTAAGATTTGCCGTTCCAGACACATTTTCTTTAATTTTAAAAGTTGCTGTCATAATAGTTCCATTGTCATTCATAGCTGGTACAAGTTCTCCACTACATGACGCATTAAATGTTATAGCATTTAATGTTGGTGTGTTAACAGCTGTTCTTCTAGCGTCTGCATTTTGTAATCCTACTAAATCTGCTGAAACAAATTCTAATTTATCTGCATCATAAAAAAGTCTTCCGGATATAACTCTTAGTCCAGAATTATTAGATAAATTTAATTTTATTGTCACTTCTTGTCCTGCTAGTCCTTCTCCTCCTTCTATTGTAAAGACTGGTTCTGATTCTGCGATAACTACTCCTGTTGGTAATAAAGTAGTTACTAATAGTACTAGTAATAATACTACTGCTACTAATTTTTGGTTTAATCCTTTCATTTTCAAATTTCCTCCTATGTTATGTTTTCTTGTTTCTCATTATATCAAATAATTTTATTCTTGTATAGCCTTTTTTTAATTTTTTTTATTTTTTATTATTTTAGTAGATTGAAAAAATAAAATATTTACTCCTAGAGCTAGCTTAGCTTTCAATAGTTAGATGTTAAAAAACGTCTATTTTTAGATATTAATCTTACAATAGACGTTGGTTTTACAATTCACCTTTTTATTATTTTCTAATTACTGTTTGTAATATTACATTAATTTTTATTCTATATTTTCCCCTCTTTCAAATGCCACATTAATTAAATAAGCATCATATGGATCTACTGTTCCATCTCCATCAATATCACCTATTTCCAATTCTTTTTGTGTTGGAATTCTTCCCTCTTCAAACATAACATTAATAATGTAAGCATCATATGGATCTACTGTTCCATCTCCGTCCATATCTCCTAGTTTAATATCAGGTATCGTTTTAATATATTTTTCACCCATATATTGTATTATTTCTTTTGTATTTTCGGAATTCTTTCCTCCAATTATTTTGACACCTTCAAAAAAAACTCCTTCTGAATCAAACAATGCTTGAGTATTACTTATAATTTCTACATCTGCCCCTTTTATATATACTTGAGAACGACCATTCACATTAGATTTATTATAAATTCCATAATCTTCCCCACTTATCTTCACATTGCCACCTTCAATAATGTTATCATCTGTATCCCATAAATTCATCCCACAGAATAATCCTGATGAATCAATTTTTCCACCTGTTATGTTTAATTTTCCATCCATTAAATACATTCCATTTTCTGAACCTTTGAATCTGACATTTCCTCCACTTATATTTAAACTACCATGGTGTTAGAATAGATATATAGACACAAAATTTTACACTTAGAAAAAAAGATGT
>CAOKJE010000009.1 GCA_948468505.1 uncultured Clostridium sp.
TGAATTTCTTGTTTTACGCCATTTGCCTCATTTCCTATAATGATCACTTTTTTGTTGTAATTAATATCATAAATTGTATTGTCTGTTTGTAGTGATGATACTACCATTTTAAATTTATGTTTTTTTATTTCTTTTAAGGTTTGTTTTAGATTCTCACATTCTATTATTTTTACTCGAAAAATAGCCCCCATAGTAGAACGTACAACTTTTGGATTATAGGCATCTGCTGTCCCTTTCGATACTAATATTTGTGTTAATCCAATACTATCAATTGTTCTTAAAATGGTTCCTAGGTTACCTGGGTCTTGCACATCGTCTAAAGCAACTATGATATCTTGTGTATAATCAATTTCGGTGTGTTGTCCACTTTTTTCAATAATGGCTAAAATTCCTTGTGGCGTTTGCACCTCTGTTAAATAATGAAAAAGCTTTTCGGTTACATAAATACATTCTTGTTTGGCAATTTCATACATTAAATCTTTTGGAATGGCTGCATTTTTTTCGCAATCATCACATAATACAATTTGCTTAATGGTTGCTTTTTCTTGGATTGCTTCTGCTACTAACTTAATCCCTTCTATTACATATTCATTACTCATCTCTCGGTATTTTTTGTCTTTTAGCTTTTTGATATGCTTGATAAACTCGTTATCTTTACTCGTTATTTTTTGCATTTTCTTCTCCTTTTTTAATCGGGATTTTAAGGAACGTCCCCTAAATCCCGTCCTTCTTCAAAAATTCTGTCACATCCTTTAAGATTTGTCTTTCGTTATTGGTTTCTATTTGCAAGGTTATCATTGGTTTGATACCATTTGTGAATTTTATTTTGTTTCCATATTTTTTAACTAATTCATTTACGTCTAGTTCAAATTTGTTTGGTTCAAAGGTGAATACTACTGCTGTTTTTTCATTTGCTTTTGATGTACTGCTAATGGTTTGTATGTTATTTTTACTTGCTATTTTACTTATATTTAATCGTTTTGCTAGGTATTTTATTCTGGCTATATCGATTAAGTTTTCTAGTTCGTGTGGCATGTTTCCAAAGCGGTCAATGATTTCGTCAATTATGTCTTGGATGTTTTGTTCATTTTTACAAAGTGCAATGCTTTGGTAGATTTCTATTTTTTGGTTGGCATCTTGTATGTATTCGTCTGGTATATAGCTTGTTACATTTAAGTCTATTTGTAGGTCTATTTCTGGCTCTATTTTGATGCCTTTCATTTCTTTTACTACTTCGTCCAATAGGTTACAATAGGTGTCATACCCTACTTGCTCTAAGTGTCCTGATTGAATTTCACCGCAATAAACTTCCTGCCCCTCTAATTTCTAAATCACGCATGGCTATTTTGAAACCAGAACCAAATTCCGTAAATTCTTTGATGGCTTTTAGTCTTTTGTCGGCTACTTCGGTTAATAGTTTGTCTTTTTTATAAGTGATGTAGGCATATGCTTGTTTGTCAGCTCTTCCTACTCTTCCTCGTATTTGATATAGTTGAGCAAGCCCCATTCTATCTGCATTTTCGACTATGATGGTGTTGGCATTTGGAATGTCTATTCCTGATTCTAGTATGGTGGTACAAACTAATACATTGGTCTTCCCTTCTGTGAATTCTTTCATAATACCTTCTATTTTAGCACCTGTCATTTTGCCGTGGGCATAGACTACATTGGCTTCTGGTACTAGTTTTGATAGGTCATCTGCTTTTTTCTGAATACCTTCTACGTTATTAAATAGATAGAATACTTGACCGTTTCTTTCTAATTCTTTGGTAATTGCTTCTTTTACTACTTCTTCGTCATATTCTAATACATAGGTTTGAACTGGTCTTCTGTTATGAGGTGGCTCATAAATGACTGACATATCACGAATTCCTACAATTGACATGTGCATGGTTCTTGGTATTGGCGTTGCTGTCATGGTTAGCACATCAACATTGGTTCTTAGCTGTTTGATTTTTTCTTTGTCTTTTACGCCAAAACGGTGCTCTTCGTCTATAATTAATAACCCTAAGTCTTTCAATTCTACATCTTGGCTAAGTAACCTATGGGTTCCAATTACAATGTCTACTTCTCCTAATTTTAATTTTTTTACTACCTCTTCTTGATATTTTTTGCTTTTAAAACGGTTTAAAATTTCTACTTTGATGGGAAAGTCTTTTACTCGTGTTTTAAATTCTTGATACTGTTGCTCGGCTAAAACAGTGGTTGGAGCTAGGTATGCTACTTGCTTTTGGTCCATGACTGCCTTGAAAGCAGCTCTTAAGGCAACCTCTGTTTTTCCATATCCTACATCACCGCATAGTAACCTGTCCATTGGTTTTACCATTTCCATATCTTTTTTAACCTCTTCGATGCAACGTAATTGGTCATCTGTTTCTTGGTATGGAAATTGGGCTTCAAATTCGTTTTGCCAAGGAGTGTCTTTACTAAAACTAAAGCCTTGTACTTTTTCTCTTTTAGCATATAATTCAATTAGTTCTTTGGCCACTTCTCTTAAGTTGTTTTTTACTTTTGTTTTGGTATTTTCCCAGTCTTTTCCGCCCAAACGATTGATTTTAGGCTGGATGGCGTCTCCTCCAATGTATTTTCGAATAGAGTCTAAATCACTGGTTGGAATGTATAATATGTCGTCATTTTTGTATTTGATTTTGATGTAATCTTTGATGGTTCCGTCTGCTTTTATGGTGTTTACTCCAATGTAAATACCAATTCCATACCTTTTATGAACCACATAATCTCCAATTTTCAAGTCTGCAAATACTACTTTTTCGCCTTCTTTAAAGGCTTCGTTGGTAACTTTTCTTTTTCTTTTTTCGCCATCTATTAATTCATTTGCTACTATCACTAATTGGTTTAAGCTATATGCTTCAAATCCTGCTGACAAGTTTCCTATTGTGATGGTTACAATATTTTCTGCTGATTTTACAATAATGGTCTGGTTTAATTTTTCTTCTATTTTGTTAAAGATTTCTTTTTCATTTAATAGGCTTTGCAATTTTTTAGCTTTTTCTTTGGTGTCCACCAATAAATAAAGCTTTTTCTTTTCATTGCTTGCTTTTTTTAAATCCTCAATTAGATTTTCGATTTCACTTTTATAGTAATTTACTTCTCGATATTGGAATTTATATTTTGTACTTGATAGTTTGTTTTCTACATCTTGTTTATCGATATATATGATTTGTCTGTTTTCTAACTTTTCTTCTATTTGTTCATAAGTTAATAGTTTGTTTATGGCATCTGGTACTATTTTTTCTTTTTCAAGTAGTGCTTTGATTAAATGATTCGTGTCAATTGAAATGTTTGTGGCTCTTTGTTTTATTTTCCCTATTTCGTCTAAAAATATACAATAATTACTTGATAAATAGTCTAAAATGGTTTCTTGTTTTTCATAAAAGCAATTAAAGTATTTGTCTATCTTGCTAATATAGTTTCCTGCTTTGATTTGTTCGATGTCTTCTTCTACTATTTCTTGTTGCTTTTGATTGATATTTGATGCCTTTATTTTTTTACAAATATCTTCTATGGTACTTTCTAATATGTATTCATGAGCTGGATAAATGGTTGCTTTTTCTAGTGTTTTGATTGACCTTTGGGTTGTTATGTTAAAACTTCGTATGGAATCTACTTCGTCTCCCCAAAATTCAATTCTAATTCCTACTTCTTCGTTATTGGCTATGTCTACAATTCCTCCTCGAATAGAAAATTGTCCTCTTCCTTCGATTAAGTCACATCTTACATAACTCAAGTTTACTAATTTTTTCTTAACTTCCTCTAAAGAATAACTTTTTCCTACTTCAAAGCTTAATTCGCCATCATATAGTGATTTTTTACTTGGCAGGTTTTGCATGGCTGCTTCGATTGTCGTTACTATGATTAAGTTTTTCTTAGCTTTGATTTTGTTTAACGCCTCAATTCTTTGGTATGGTAAGTCTTTGCTTTCTGCTATGTAGTCATAGGTTACGATTTCTTTTTTGGGAAATAAGACTACATTTTCGGTAAAGTATTGGATGTCTTGATATAGTTTTTTGGCTTGGATTTCGTTGTAGGTTAAGACACATATTGGTTTTTTTCCAAATTCGTGGATAGCTGTTGCTATTTGGATTTCACCTACGTCAGTTAAGCCCGATATAGATACCGGACTTGTTTTGTTTTCGATTTGTTTTAGCAAATCTATGAATTTTGCTGATTTACCTAGTTCTCCCAAAATCGTGTTCATGTTTTTCTCCTAAGTGTCCCCATTTAAACCCGGAACCAGTGGGCCACTGTCCCCATTTAAACCCGGAACCGATGGGCCAATTTTCCATTATTATACTATATTTTATGCCAAAAGGGAAGTGTTTCTTAAAATTTGCTATTTATGTTGATTTATGGTATAATAAGAGTGTACTATAAATTTTTGAAAGTCCATTGATACACTCAATGGCAGAAAGGAACAGTTATTATGATTAGACGGCGTACTATTAAGGAATATGCAAGTGTTTCAAAAGAGTGTACACAGTGCAAAGGCACATGTTGGGTTGTTGGCAATCAGGTAGCCACACAAAAACAGGCAAAGGCAATGTTTGGGATAATCCCCAATCACTGTATAAACGGTGCGGAAAATGCTGTCCGTTGTCCAGCTGCCTTAGGCTTGCTATAGCTTTAAACTGTTCAAACAGGGATGTAGTTTCTTACATCCCTGCTTTTTACATTTTCACTACTAATTTATCAAATTTAGAATGAATATAACTCTTCAGTTTTGTCATAAATTCCTCTGGCTGTATTTCTTTTTTTGCCACCATATCAAGGCCCTTTTCCCAGCTAGCAGTGAGTTTAGGATTTAACATATCTGGCATAGAGCTATAAACAATGTCATATATTCTTTCTCCTTTGTTGGTTGGCGCAATAATTTGTGTTTTAGAATTGATTTCGATATATTTAATTTTTTCTAGTTTTTTCATGATTTCTGCTCTGGTTGCACTGGTTCCAATTCCTGCTCCTTTGATTTGTTCTCTTAGCTCCTCTTCTTCGATTAGTTTTCCTGCGTTTTCCATGGCTAGAATGATAGACCCAGAATTGTACCTAGTTGGTGGTGAGGTTTCAGCATCTTTTATTTCGAAGTTCTTAACTTCTACCGTTTGTCCTTTTTTTAGGGTTTTTAGGATTTCTAAGTTGTTGTCCTCTTGTTTTTCTTCTTTTTTTGCTTCATTTTCCATATTTTTTTCTTTGGCTTCGGATTTTGGCTTCAAAATCTCTAAAAATCCCTGTTTTACACAGACTTTTCCACTACAGTGAAAAGTCTCATTTTCAATGTTTACCGTCACTTGTATCTTGCTATATTCGGCTGGTGGATAAAAAATAGCTAAAAATCTTTTAACAATTACTTTATAAACCTGTTTTTGAAGGTCTGGTAATTGATTATAATTTTCGTACCCTTGCCCTGTTGGAATGATAGCATAGTGGTCAGTAATTTTGCTGTCATTGACATATTTGGTTTTGACTAGATTCGTAGAATACTTCTCATCTACCATTTTTTTGATATAACCTTGTATTTCTTCGTCTTTAAAGCTTCTTGCTATTCCATTTAAGTTTTTGGATATTTCTTTGGCAACTGCTGTTGATAGCACTCTTGCATCGGTTCTAGGATAGGTTACTAATTTTTTTTCATATAGGTTTTGAATGATTTCTAGTGTCGTGTCTGGCTTAATTTTAAAACGTTTGGTGCATTCATTTTGAATTTCGGCTAAGTTGAATAATAGTGGTGCATTTTCTTTTTGTTTTGATTTTTTTAGTTCTGTTATGGTTGCTGTTTTTCCGGGATAAACTGCTAATAAATTCTTTGGCTTCTTGTTCTTTTTTGAAACCTGCTTCGTTGTATAGCTTTGGTGATTCAAACATAACTGATTTTTCGTTTACCTTCCATTCTGCTTTAAAAGAAGCTTTTTCGTCTCCAAATTCTCCTAAAATTTTGTAGTATTTGGTTTTTACAAAATTTCTAATTTCTCTTTCTCTTCCTACAATCATACCTAACACGCATGTCATAACACGTCCAACTGAGATGGAGGCTTTGTCTTCGTTGATGCTTTGCGCTAGTTTTCTTCCATAGATAATGGATAGTAATCTTGAAAAGTTAATTCCAATTAGATAGTCTTCTTTTGCCCTTAAATAAGCACTGTCAGATAAGCTGTCATATTCTGCTAGGTCTTTGGCTTCTCGAATTCCTCTTGTGATTTCTTCTTCTGTTTGTGAGTCTATCCAAACTCTTTTCATTTTGGCTTTTGGATTTGGTTTTGCCATCATGAAAACTAGTCTTTGTATGTATTCTCCTTCTCTTCCGAGAGTCTCCTGCATTGTAGATTTCTTCGATGTCTTCTCTTTGCATCAATTCTTTTACGATATTAAATTGATTGGCAACTGCTGGTATGATTTCGTATTTCCATTCCTCTGGTATAAATGGTAGGGTTTCTAATCGCCATAGTTTTAGTTTTTCGTCATATTTATCGGGATAGCTCATGGTTACTAGGTGCCCTACACACCAAGTGATAATCCATTCGTTTGATTCTAGGTATCCATTTTTTCGGTTTGTTGTTATTTTTAGTGCTTTTGCAAATTCCATTGCTACAGATGGCTTTTCGGTTATTAATAATTTTTTGCCCAATTTTATCTTTGTTTCCTTTCTAAATATTGGTTTACTACTTTTTTTACTTTTTCCATTTCTTCTTTCGTTTCTGATTCTTTGTAATTAAAACGGTCAATCATTTTGCCTATATTACCACTTTCTTTTATTACTTTCAAACTATAGGAAAAGTTACAGTCAAATACAAAAGAAATAAAGCTTAAGACTTCATCTATTTTACTTTTAGCGTTTCGATTGTCTGCTAATTTTTCTTGGTAAAAGTCTTGTAACATTTTAGGTTCTAATTTTCCTTCTTCTATTTGGCAGGTCACTTCTGGTTTTTTCCAGTAGATTTCAGCCCCTTCATAGATTAGGTCAATTTTGTCGGCATCTTTTATGATTTTAGAAAATAGTTCTTGTTCTTTGGTTAGTTCTTTGCTTAATTCATATCGATTATGCTCGTAGATTGCGGTTAATATAATGTCATCATATTTGTCTTCTTTTATATATTTTCGAAGGTAGTTGTCTTTTTTTAAGAGTTCTACTCCTGCTTCTCCATGATTAAATTTTTTGTTTTCGTTTGTTATTTTGTATTGTTCAAATCTTCCTATGTCATGGAGTAACCCGTATTAGTTCTGCTAAAGCTATTTGTTCGTTTGATAATTGTAAATTGATTGCTAAGTCTTTACTATTTTTTGCCACTCTTAAAATATGAGCTAGTTTGTTTTCTACTTTTGGGTTGTTTATTTTTTGTTTTTTTACGTGCTTTATTAGTTCTTGTTTAGCATTTTCTATTTCTATCATGGTTTATCACCTCATGGTTTTTATTGTATCATTTTTCTTAAGGTTATTCAAGGGATTTTCTTTTTCACAAAAAACTCCTTGAAACAACGCCATTTTTGTTGTATAATAGAAAAAATTAAAAAACGTGGAAGGAATGAATTTTATTATGGAATACAAATTTAATGAAATCGAAAAAAAATGGCAAAAATATTGGGACGAAAACAAGACCTTCTTTACTGATGTATGGGATTTTTCAAAACCAAAATTCTATGCTTTAGACATGTTTCCTTATCCATCTCGGACAAGGTCTACATGTAGGACATCCAGAAGGTTATACGGCAACTGACATCCTGTCTAGAATGAAAAGAATGCAAGGCTACAATGTATTACATCCTATGGGATGGGATGCTTTCGGACTTCCTGCAGAGCAATATGCTATCAAAACAGGAAATCACCCTGCTGGCTTTACAGCAGCTAATATTGAAACCTTTAAAAAGCAATTAAAAATGCTTGGTCTTTCTTTTGATTGGGATAAGGAAATTTCTACATGTGACCCCGATTATTATAAATGGACCCAATGGATTTTTAAGCAATTGTTTGAAGATGGTCTTGCCAAGTTAGTAGATATGCCTGTTAATTGGTGTGAAGAATTGGGCTGTGTGTTATCAAATGACGAGGTTATTAATGGCAAGAGCGAAAGAGGTGGCTTTCCTGTTGTTCGTAAAAATATGAAGCAATGGGTACTAGATATCCCCCAATATGCAGATAGTTTATTGGATGGTTTAGATGAAATTGACTGGCCAGAATCTACTAAGGAAATCCAAAAAAATTGGATTGGTCGTAGCGAAGGTGCTGAAGTTGTATTTAAAGTAGCACATCACGATAATTTAGATTTTACAGTATTTACAACTAGACCAGATACTTTATTTGGCGCAACTTATTGTGTGTTAGCACCAGAACTTCCATTGGTTAATCAAATTACAACGGAAGAGCAAAAGCAAGCAGTTGAAGATTACAAAAAGTTAGCAGCTAGTAAAAGTGATTTAGAAAGAACCGAACTTACCAAAGATAAAACTGGTGTATTTACTGGTAGTTACGCAATTAATCCAGTAAATGGCAAAGAAATTCCTATTTGGATTGCTGATTATGTTTTAGCAAGTTATGGAACTGGTTGTATTATGGCGGTTCCTGCTCATGACCAAAGAGATTATGAATTTGCTACTAAGTTTGGTATTGATATTATTCCTGTACTAGAGGGTGGAGATATTTCAAAAGAAGCTTTTACTGAAGATGGTTTGCATATCAATTCTGACTTTTTAGATGGCCTAAAAAAGGAAGAAGCTATCGCTAAAATGCTTTCTTGGTTAGAGGAAAATAAATTAGGCTCTAAAAAAGTAAATTATAAACTTCGTGAATGGATTTTTGCAAGACAACGTTATTGGGGTGAACCAATTCCAATTGTGTATCTTGATAACGAAATGAAGTCTTTAGAAGATAGCAGTTTACCTTTAGTTTTACCAGAGTTAGAGGATTACGCCCCATCCAAAGCAGGTGCTTCTCCTTTAGACAAAGCAACAAGTTGGGTAAATACTAATTTTGATGGCAAACCTGCTAAACGTGAAACTAGTACAATGCCAGGAGCTGCTGGTTCTAGTTGGTATTTTTTAAGATACATTGACCCGAAAAACCAAGATGAGTTAGCCAATAAAAAGTTACTTGAATATTGGTTACCAGTTGATTTATATGTTGGTGGTCCAGAGCATGCTGTCGGACATTTGTTATATTCAAGATTTTGGAATCAGTATTTATATAACAAAGGTGTTGTTCCTATTAAGGAACCATTTGCTAAACTTCGCCATCAAGGTATGATTTTAGGAAGTAATGGTGAAAAAATGAGCAAGTCTAAGGGAAATGTTATTAATCCAGACGATATGGTAAATCAATATGGTGCAGATAGCTTAAGGGTTTATGAAATGTTTATGGGACCTATTGAAGCAGCTAAACCTTGGGATCCAAATGGAATTGATGGTTCTAAAAAGTTCCTAGATAGAGTTTGGAGATTATATACGGAATCTGGAAAAATCAAGAACGAACAAAATTCTAATTTAGAAAAGGTGTATCATTATACGGTAAAAAAGGTTACTAATGATTATGAGACTATGAATTTTAATACTTCTATTTCTCAAATGATGATTTTTATCAATCATGTAAATAAAGAAGATGTTTTTCCTCTTGATTTTGCAGAAGGATTTTTAAAATTGTTAAATCCTGTTGCTCCTCATATTACAGAAGAGTTATGGAGTGTTTTAGGTCATAACCATACCATTTCTTATGAAATGTGGCCACAATATGACGAAGCAAAAACTGTTGCTGACCAAATTACTTTACCAATTCAGTTAAATGGTAAATTAAAGGCTACGATTCAAATTACTCCTGATGAGGATGAAGTTATTGTAAAGCAAAAGGTTCATGATATGATTGATGTTAAATTAGAAGGAAAGACAATTGTAAAAGAAATTTATGTTAAAAATAAAATTTATAACATTGTTGTGAAATAATTTTTTAATGGATTTGCCTATTAGGACTTATGTTTTAATTTTTAAGTTCTAATAGGCTTTTATAATCCTTGAACTTTTGTGTTTAGATAGTATATTTCTTGGTCATGCTTTTGTAGTTTGTGTTCAATGAAGCTTATTTTATTGTCATGTGCATTTCCTTTTTCTCTATTTACGCAGAAAGCGTCAAATAGTGCTTTTATTTTGTCTCCATACTCATACTCTAATACGGCTATGCTTCTGCTGATGTTCGCTGTTTCTTCTTGTAGTTTTGCTATTTGTGTTTCTATTCTTGGAATTTTTGCTACTTCTTTTTGTAGTTCTGTTATTTGTGTTTGTAAACTTGGAATTTTTGCTACTTGTTTTTCCATTTCTGAAATTTTTGCTACTTGCTTTTCTATTTCTGGAATTTTCGCTACTTGCTTTTCTATTTCTGGAATTTTTGCTACTTCTTTTTTTATTTCTTTTATTTCTTCTTGCAAGTTATCAACTTTTTTATCAACCTTTCCAATAGCTGCTAATATTTCGTCTTTCATTTCATGATTCATATTTCTCCTCCTTTCTCACTTTTTCTACAACCGATTGTTTTACTATTATACACGACTAGAACTGATATGTCAAGAAAAAGTTTTAGACAATTTTCGACATTTTTTGACATATAAGAGATAAATTTACCTGTCATTAAACTGTAAAAAATATTTAATATTTTTGAAATACAAGAGGCTTACTTTTATAGTATAATAATAATAGATTATGCTAAGGAGAATTGTCTATGAGTGTAGAAACAGATTTAAAAAAAGATGGAATTGAAGTAATCGAATCCCTAGATACTCTAAAAATCAATTCAATTGCCAAAAACCTATCACAGAAAATTTGCGATGCTTTCCCTGATTATGGTTTTAATCAAAATGAATTGTTTATTCAATTATCTAGGTTAAATATGTATCGTGCCAAAATGCCTGAAGGCATGGCAGAAGCTAATTATTTTTATAAGAATACCTCTATTTATTTTAATGAACATATTGCTAATGAAGACTTAGAGGAATTTGCCATTCATGAATGTATTCATTATCTACAAGAAGTAAAGGATAAACGAAATTATTTAATTAGAATGGGACTTTGTGATTATACAGAATTTAAAATTTATGGACTTGGCTTAAACGAAGCTGCTGTTCAATTAATATCTTCTAAAATTAATGGTATTCCAAAAGAGTATGTAAAATACTTTGGTATTAGTTTTGAAACCACTAGCCCTTCTTACTATCCTCTAGAATGTTGTTTAGTTAATCAATTAGCTTACTTAACTGGTGAAGATGTTTTATTTGAAAGTACTATGAAAAGCAATGATAACTTTAAAAATACGTTTTCTTCCTTAACATCTCCTAAAGTATTTATGGCAATTCAAAATGCGATTGACGACATTCTTTATCACGAAGAGGAAATTATAAAAATCAATAATAAAATCGCTCAAATTGATGATAGAAACAAAAAAGTAGATGGTATGATTGAAAAGATAGATGAGCTAAAACATGAAATAACCCTAACCTTTATGAGAACGCAAAACCTTATTATATCTAGTTATTTTAATAGTGCTTTTGATGCCATTTCTGACTTAGAAGGAATTGAAAAATATAGAAAGAAATTATATACTTTTAAAGATTTAATTGGCTATACAGAAGGCTATACCTTCTTTAATGACTATTATGTTTCTAAAATGGAAGAGTTAGAGCATAAATATAATTTAATAGAAAATGGCGAATATGAAACAGCACTTAAAGTTATTACTAAAAAAGATAATGTATTCCTTCGTGTAATGAAAGCTCTGAAAAAGATTATTTCGGGGAATGCTACAGAAGAAGAAAAAAATTAAAAAGAACTTTTGGTTCTTTTTAATTTTTTAGGTTTTCTATTATGCTTTTGGCTGCTTCTCTTCCAGAAAACGCTGCCCAAGCAACGGTTCCCTTCATTCCTGCTAAATCGCCACCTGCATATATCTTAGGATTAGAAGTTTGATACTTTTCATTTACTTCGATATTTCCCCATTTATTAGTATCTAGTCCTAGTTTTTTTACATATGGTTCTACTTTAGAGCCAAGCGCCATAACAATATAATCTATTTTTTTAGTATAGTTGCTACCTTCGATATTAATTGGTACTAATCTAGTATCATTTTCCTTTTTCACCAATTGGGTTTTTATCAATTCTACTTCCTCTACCTTACCTTTTCCTGCAATTTTTACAATATTATTTTGAAATAAAAACTCGATTCCTTCCTCCATTGCCTCTTTTACTTCTTTGTCTTCTGCAGGCATTTGCTCTCTTGCTCTTCGATAGATAACTTTTACTTCTTTTGCCCCTAGTCTTTTTATCGTTCTTGCACAGTCCATTGCTACATTTCCGCCACCAATAATAGCTACGGTTTTTCCATTATAGTCTGGATGCTGATTATATTCTAAAAGCTCGTTTCCACCAAATACGCCATTTAAATCTTCTCCTTCTATTCCCATTTTAGAAGATTGGTTCGCTCCTATGCTTAGAAAAATAGCATCATACTCCGCTTCTAAATCTTCTAAGAAAAGATTTTTTCCTAGTTGTTTGTTATATTTTACTTCAATTCCTAGTTTTAAAATTTTATCAATGGTTTTTTTGACAATTTCTTTTGGTAATCTAAATTCTGGAATACCATGTACCAATAATCCACCCAAGTAATCATATTTTTCGTAAATTGTAACCTTGATTCCTGCTTTTGCTAAAAAGCTACTAGCTGTTAGTCCTGCTGGTCCTCCCCCTATTACTGCTACTTTTTTGTCTGTTTTATTTTTTGCCATTTCTGTGGCATAACAGTTTAACAAGCTGTCTGACTCCTCACTCATAAAGTCAAAAGTAAATGCCTCTAAATCGCCAATTGTTACTGGTTCTCCTTTTATTCCTCTTACACATGAGCCTTGGCATTGTTTTTGATGGGGACAAATTCTTCCACAAACGCCTTGTAATACTGTTGTTTCCGCCAATATTTCATAGGCTCTATGATAGTTTTCTTGTTTTATTTGTTCTATAAATTGTGGAATTTGATTGCCTAGCGGGCAACCTTTTATAGAGCATGGTTTTACTTTGCAATTTAAACAGTAATTTGCTTTTTCATTTATTTTTCCCATTTTTTTGTATCATTCCTTTTAGTGTATTTTTTTGGCATTTTATTATAATTTTTATGTTCTGTCAATTTCTTGACTGCTTAGTTCAGTTACTAATTTTAAGTCATTAATAAAATCAATTTTCTTGGTTTCGTCACGAAGTAATGCTGCTGGGTGCCAAGTTGGCATATACTTAATCCCCTTTTTTTCAATCCATTTTCCTCTAGCTGCTGTTATTCCATACTCTTGCCCTAGGATATTTTTAAGTGCTACACTTCCGAAGTAATACAATAATTTCAGGCTTGACTAGTAATACTTGATTTCTTAAATAATTTAAGCAGGCGCAGGCTTCGTCTTGTTCTGGATTTCGGTTTCCTGGTGGTCTACATTTTACAATATTTGCAATATAGACCTCCTTCCTTTTTATGCCAACTGTCTGAAAAGCCATATCCATTAATTTTCCTGCTCTTCCTACAAATGGCTCACCGAAGTCTATCCTCGTCTGCACCTGGTCCTTCTCCAATAAACATAATTTTTGCTTCTTTATTCCCTACACCAAAGACTATATTTTGTCTTGTTTTGCATAATTTACACTTTTTACAATCACTGATTGATTCTTCTAATTCTTCCCATTTCTCAAACATACTCTACTCCTACTTTACTACTACACAGGGTTCTATTAATTCTATTTTTTGTCTTTGGTTGGTATCAATTTTTGCTTTTGTTCCTATTGGTATTACGGTTTTGGTTTCAATATGACCAAAGTTATTGGATTTGATAATTGGAAATTGATAATCATTTCCTATGGTATTTAATACAATTTGTTCTAAACTAACATTACTTTCATGTTGGTAATTTCCAATCCACATTCCTTTAATTTGATTAAATACCCCATTTTGTTTCATATGGGCTAAAAAGTGACTTGCTCCTGCAGGATTGGTTTCTAGTCCCAATTCTTCTATAAACAAGATTTTATCCTTAAAATCTAATTTGTATTTTCCACTAACTAGACTATGGATTAAATTAAGGTTTCCTCCTATTAATGCTCCTTCGGCTTGTCCTTCTTTAATGGTTATATATTCTTCCTTTTCTTTTCCTATTTCTAAGCTTGCGTCTACAAATCTTTTTAAGGCCTCTTGCAGGCTATAGTCTGTTTCGTCTGTTGCTATGGTTTTAAAGTTTGTTCCACTAAAGGTTACTAATCCTGTTTTCGCAGAAATCACATTAGTGATAGAGGTAATATCACTATAGCCACATAGAATTTTTGGATTTTGTTTGATGGTTTCATAGTCTAATAATTCAAATATCGTATTGGAATTGTTTCCACCTTTGGCACACCATATCATTTTAACCTCTTTGTCTTGGAACATTTCGTTTATATCTTCTGCTTTTTCTTGTGCTGTACTACTATAACCGTAGTGTATTAGCATAAATATTTTTGGAAAACTTTACTTTAAAGCCTTTTTCTTCTACTATTTGCTTGGCTTTTTTTAGTTCCTCTATATTATCTCCTACAATTGGGTTAGATGGTGCTACTATTCCAATGGTATCTCCTATTTTTAATTGTTCTGGAAGTATCATTTTTCTATTCTCTCCTTTTATGTCCATTCACACGGCTAATGGTAGCTCCCATAGGACATTATTTTAATTCGATTAGTGCTGTATTTAGTCCATAGTTTTGTTTTTCTATTCGATAAGAATGAATCATGTTAGAATGGCATACACTACAAATGCCACTGTCAATTATATTTTCCGGTTTTAATCCTTGTCTTTTCAAAATTTCTTGGTTGATTTTTACGGTATCAATATGCCATTTTTGGTTTGGAATGGTTTCTTCTATTATCCCATTTTCGCTTAAATTTCCTAAGTCTTTAAATTCTTCTTCAAAGCTTAGCTTTACTTCTTCTTCAACTTCAAAATGGCACTTTCTAATACTTGGACAAATGCAACAGATAATATCTTCTGGCTTGCAACCAAACTCCTTGTTCATTTTTTGAATTGTCTTAACAGAAATTCTTTGCAAAGTTCCTCGCCAACCAGAATGGCTATTGGCAATTACTTTGTTTTTAGGGTCAAAAAACAGTAATAATATGCAATCCGCATTTGTGGTAGAAAGCATCATGTCCTTTTGGTTTGTAATTAATCCATCTGTTTTGGCATATTGTTCTAAATTAAAGTCAGGTTTATCTTGATTGATTTTCTGTTTTGCTATTTTTACTTCATCGGTATGTGCTTGATTGGTTTTTACTAAGTGTTCTGGCTTAGAACCGATTGCATAGCATAATTTTTCATAGTCTTTTATTGCTTTTTGATAAATTTTTTTATCTAGTTTTTCTTTATTGGCTTTTGCTGTTCTATAGTTTTTGTCTAATCCCAAGCTATAAGCATGATTGATAGTCTCTTTATATTCTAATAATTTTTTGAATTGTAAATATTCTACTCCATTTTTTTGAATATATAAAATATTTTCGTTGGATAAATCCATAATTAAACCATCTCCTTTATTTCGTCATATTTTCTTTCTTCTTTTGAATATTCTTCTGGTTTTAATCCTACTCTTGTTTTCATGTATATTCCCATTAATAAGTATAAAATGGTAAATGCGATTCCTACTGTTATCATACAGTAAGCTGTTGACATTTTATCTAATAAAAAGGATGCTAGTATTCCCATGATGGCTGAAATCACATTGACAAATAGATTTTTTGCAGCAAAAACTTTAGTATCTATATTTTTGTTAGTAAAGTTTCTAAGATATCGCTCAATAATGGTATAAAACATTCCATGGGCAAATTTGGTAATTAAGTACATGATAACAATAATCATTATTAAAATGGCAGACCCTTCTGCCTTAAGTCCCACTATTCCTGCTAATAATGTACTCAGTGAAATAATTAATGCCATAACAAGAATGGATTTATTTCGAAATCGATTGTGGAATTCATTTTGTTTTTTCGAACCATAGGCAGATGCTATGCTTAATGCTGCTGCCATGATTCCCATAAAGGCTGCTGGCATCTTAACATCTTGTAATAAACTTGTTCTATAGTTTACTAAGATAGATAATAAGCTTGCTATTAGTGCTGCTGCTAGTAGCAATGCTTTTACTCTTTCTGCTTTTAGTACATATTGAAAGCCTTCTTGTATCTCTTTTATTTGTTTTTTTACATTCGTTATGCTGTTTTTCTTTTGTTTTTTGACTGGCTCTATATAACACACTGACAAGATGCTTACTATGATTGTTACAACCAAAGAGCAAATAAATGGTAAATAGCCATTTATTTCAAATAAGAAGCCTGCTATTACTTTAGAAATTCCACTTAAAATAAAATATCCGTGATGTTCCTTTTGCATTTAATTTAGCAAATATACTGCTTTTATACCTAGAGGGTGGTATGGATTCGTTCAATAAGCTAGGCTCCGCAATTTCTTTAATAGAACGTGCTAAGGAACAAAAGAACATTGCTATGATTAAATCCAATAAACTTCCACTTAGCATAAATAAACTTAAATATAAACAATTTAATATATTTCCTAATATGACACTATTTTTTCTTCCTAAAAAGTCTATGACTACGTTGGCAGGTATTTGCAAAAATATTCCAAAAATTGACCTGATTGAAGTTAATAATACTACGTTTGCTGCACTAATCTGTTTTATTTGTGTTAAAAATAGAAAGTCAATGGTGTAATAAAATAAGTAGTCCCATGCCAATTTTTTATAGCTTGGAAATAGCTTCATATTTCGTTTTCTCATTTGTATTTCATTTGTTTTTTCCATTGGTTTTTCCTAATTCCTCTTTCATTTTTCTTATGATATCATCTTTTGATTTTTTGTCAATATAGTTGTATGTGTTGTTGTTTTGTTTTGTATTAAATCCACATACAATCTTGTATTCGCAATATTGGCATGGTGTTTTTCCATTTTTGTTGTATGGTTTTACGTCTATTTTTCCACTTAAGATTTCTTTTGCAATTTGCTTAATTATGTGGTCGATATAGTCTTGTAATATTTTAAATTCTTCTTTTGCTACACCATTGGTCCATTTTTCATTGACAGCTCCGGATAGCGTAATGGCTGCTGGAACTAATTTTGAGTTCCCTGTGGTTAAGGTGTTGTCATTCATTTTTATAATTTTAATATCAGCTAAGATTAGTCCTTTCATTTTAAAGTTTTTTTGAATTTGTTCTTCAATTTCTTTTTCGGTTATTTTTTTGTTAGCTTTTATCATTTGTTCTAATAAGGAAAAATAGAATACACCTGCTGGCATGATGTCTTCTTCTTTGCAAATTGCGTCTGCATAGGTTAATAATTGAATTTGTAGCCCTGCATATACTTCATTTAAGTCTATGTTTTTGCTGGAAGATTTATAGTCAATAATTCTTAAATATTTTCCATCTTCTCCATATGCTGTGTCAATTCGGTCAATTTTTCCTGTGATTTCAACTTTTTTTCCGTCTTCTAAGGATAGTATAATTGGTTTGTATTTTCCTTTTTTGCCAAATTCAATTTCTGTACCTTCGATTGAAAAATCACTATAGATGAGGGTTTGTATGATGTATTTTAGGGCTTTTGTTACAATTTTTTTTAGTCTTCTTACTAACATTTTATACTTTGCGGTTGAACGAAAAATGTAGTTTTTCGTTAGTTCTAAGTTTTTATCGATAATTTGGGCTACCATTTGGTAAATTTTTTCTTCTTCTATTTCAGCTAAGGCTAAGCCTTGTTCTCGTATCTGTTCAAAAAATTCGTCGATGGTTTCGTGCATAAAAGAACCGGTTTCAAAGGTATGTATTTTTAAGCTTTCTTTTTCTTTTAGTTTTAGTCCATATTGTAGGTAGTAAGAAAATGGACAACTTTTGTATTTTTCTAGCCTAGATACACTAGTATTTAAGGTATTCCCGTATAGCTTTTCTATGTTTTTGGGGTTGATGGATTGTGGCAAATTGGTATAGGTTAAGCCATTCATGTCATTTTGTAATTTTTTTTGCCAAGTCTCATTTTGCTTATAGTATTGATAAATACTATACCAAATTTTATCGATTGTTTCGTTATTTTTAAGCCTTGCTATGTTTTCTAACAATTGCTCGTAGGTTACTGCTTCATTTCCTATTTCATATTGTTTTTGTTGCATGTCACTTTTTTCTTGTAGTTTGGGATATTGTTTTTTTATTTTATGGATTAACATAGAGGGTCTTAAGGCTTTTCCTTCTTTATCTCCTGAGGTATAGGATAGATAGATACTGTTTTCGGCTGTTGTGAAGGCTTTATAAATGTTAAAATTGTCCTCGTATAGCTTGTCTAGTGTACCTTTAGCAAGTTCGATACCATCTTGTTTTAGTTTATCTCGGTCACTATCGTCTAAAAATCCCTCTTCCTTGTTGACACTTGGAAAGCTTCCATCATTTAATCCGATAATAAATACCACTTTAACTTTGTGACTTCTTGATCTGTCTACATCACCAAAGGTTACTTGGTCTTGTGTTCCTGGAATTTTTCCTAACTCGCTGTTTTTTAATCCTATTTTTAGTATTTTACTATATTGGTCAATAGTGGTTTGGTCATCTCCAAATACTAAAACTATTTCGTCAAATAATTCTAATGTGATTTTGTAACTTGCTAGGTATTCGTTGGCTAAGTCTATTAGCCCTTCTTTTTCTAGTTCTCCGTATTTTTCCGTGTTATTTTTTCTTCGATTTTTTGCTCTTGCAAGAATTCATATAAACATTTTGTGGCATTTTTAACTGTTTTATTTTGATTTATTTTCTCTTTTAGTTCTAATAATGGATTGATAATTTGTTTTCTTAATTCGTTGTATCTTTCTATTTTTGGCTTTTTGTCTTCTTTTTCTATTTCATAAACAAAGTCCTTTTTCCATTTGTTTTGTTTGATACCCCATTTGCTACAATAGTTTTCTAGCTCAAATATTTCATCTGGTTCGATTTCACTAAATCCTAGTTTTAAATAATTAAAAACTGCTTCGTTTGTAAAGTTTTTGTTGATTACTTCTAAGATGGCTAAAACGTATTGTATGATGATGTTTTGACTTACCTCTCTTTTTTCGTCAATGAAAACGGGAATGTTGTATTTGGAAAAGATGGCTCTTACTAGACCTGCGTATTCTTCTATGTTTTTGGTAATGATGGCTATATCTTTATATCTTAGTTTTTTCGTTTTGATTAATTGGGTTATTTTTTTTGCTACGTTTTCTATTTCTAAATAGGGGTTTTGTGCTAAAAATAGTTCTATGTTTTCCACATTTTTTTCATATTTTGTGGAGTTTGGGCTGTTCCTATTTTCGGCTAGAAATTGTAGTTCTTCTGTTTGAAAGCGATGGACTTTGCTTAAATGGACTGGTTCTTCTAGTGGAAAATTGTTCTTATTTACTAAATTCCAAATTTTAGCGATGGTTTCTTTGCTAGAATAGTAAATGTCTTGGTCTGGATTGGTGTTAAGGTTTAAGTTATCGGTACAGATTGTGATGTTTACTTGTTTGGCTAGTTTTATGAATTTTTCAATTACTTGATATTCTTGCTTTGTGAAACCTGCAAATTCGTCTAGATAAAGGATGGCATCTTGCAGTAACTCTGTTTCTTCGATATGGTTTGCAAGTATTGTTAATAAGTCTGCTTCTTCAATGTATTTTCCGCTTAATTTGCTCTTGAAATTTTTCGTAGACTAGTTTTAAGTCTTGTAATTTGGTTTTTAAATAGGTGTCTTCTATCTTGTCTATTTCTTCTTTTAGATTTTCTACCGTAATTTGGTGTTTTTTGAATTCTGTTATTGCTCCGCATGATTAAGTCAATGTTTTCGTCTGTTTTCCCTAAGAATTTTAGTTCTTTTTTGTATTGGTTTAAAATGGCGTAGATTAGCATGGCTTTTCCCTGCTTGGTTAGGTGGGTTTTCCCGTTTCCTCCTACTTCGTTTAAAACACGATAGGCCATTCTGCTTAATGTTACTACTTCTGCTTGGATTACGGCATGACTTTTAGCAGTTTTCATTAGCTTGCTTTCGGCTGTGAATGAAAACTGCTCTGGTGTAATCATATATATTTTTTTTTCTTTTGGTAGCTTGCTTATTATTTCTTGGAAGCAGTATTCGCTTTTTCCACTTCCGCGTTTTTCCATATATGATTTTTAGTCCCATTTTAGTTCCTTTCCAAGGTTATTTTTCGACTATATTGTATATGAAATTTTAAAAAATAGCAAGCGATGTTTTTGTGGACTATCAATCCTTTTAAGTACACTTTTCATCGCAATTTTTGACATTTTCTGACATTTGATTAAACTCTAAATATATATATTCTAATTCTCTCTCCTCCAATAAAATAGATATTGTTGAGCTAAACCTGCTAAATTTCCAAACTTTTCGTTAGCCATCCTTTCAATTTGTTTTTTGTCTATCTTGTTTTCGTCTTTACTCTTTATGTATAGGTCATTCATAACACGTCTTACCCACACATCAATCGGGAAAACTTCCAATCTTTTTAAGGTAGAAAATAACAATATACAGTCTGCTACTTTGGGTCCCACTCCTGATAAGGATAGTAATTGTTCTCTTACTTCAAAGGTGTTTGGATTTTGGTGCATTTTGCCTAAGTCTATTTGTTTATTGCATACCATTTGTGTGGTTTCATAAATTCTTTTGTCACGAAATCCTAAGCCTAAACTTCGGTATTCTTGAATGGTTACATTTTTTAATTGTTCTGGTGTTGGAAAAGTATAATATTCTTTTTGTTTCCATGTTATTTTGCTTCCATACTTTTTAGCTAGTCTTTCTATAATTCCTTTTATTCTTGGTATGTTGTTATTCGCTGAAATGATAAAAGATATTATGGTTTCCCATAGGTCTTGGTTTAGTAGACGTATTCCTTGTCCATATTGGATGCTTGTTTTCATGTTTTGGTCTATTTTAGCTAATGTATTTTTTATTTTTTCATAATCACGGTTTAAGTCAAAGTATTCTTTCATTTCTTCGGCTAAATTGTTGGGACTTATTCCTTCTATTATGATGTTTTGATTTTCTTTTTTTATATTAACTATATTTTCTTTAAATATTCCTTCATAGCTTCCGTCTTCTTGTAAATTCCAACGAAAGCACTGCCCACATTCGAAAATGTCTTTTGGTTCAAATGATTTTAGGTTTGATAAGACTATTTTTTGTTCTTTCATTTGCTTCTCCTTTTTGGTTTGTCTATTAAATTATATCATTTTTTGGGGGCTTCTACAATGTTTTTCTTTCTTTTTTGGTTAGGATATATGGCTAACTAGTAACAGTGAATGAGAGAATCGGAAAGTTTTATAAAATACTTGCATAAACTATATTACTATGCTATAATAGATATAGCTTAAGTATTTTATAAAAAGCATTATAAAACCCTCTGGCGGCTACCAGAGGGGCTTTGCTATTTATGTAAGTTTTCTATTACGTCTATTACTAAAATGATTATATCAACTACAATAGCTATTATCTTTAGTAAAAATTTTATAAAAAGCACTATGCTTTACCTCCTTTCCTAGATTTCCTCTTGAAAAGGACAGTTATAGTATAGCATGTTTTTTCTGACACGTCAATATTTATTTTTACATTTTAGTTTATTTTTTTGCATTTATAGGTAAAATTTTCAATTTTATCACCTGAACTATAATGTTACGTCTTTTTAAATCCCAATCCCACAACCTCTCTTGAATTAGTAATGACAATAAAGCTTTGCGGGTCAATCCTTCTTGCAATCATTTTAACCTTTGTAATATCTCCTCTAGAAGCCGCACACATAAGTACCAGTTTATCCTCATTGGTATACATTCCTTTTCCATAAAGTCCGTGTGGTTCCTCTTCTTATTTTCTCCCCTATTTCTTTTGCTATTTCTTCGTTTTTGTTAGATACAATTAGTAATAATTTTGTGAAATAAATTCCCTCAAACAAAATATCTATCATTTTTCCCATCAAATAAATGGCAATAGCTGAATATAAGCCAATTTCTATTTCTTTGAAAAAGATTACATTTAAAGTTACAATTATAATATCTAAAATAATAATGGCACGGCTCATGCTAATGCTTGGTCGGTATTCTCTAGCCAAATAGCTAATTAGGTCAGTTCCTCCTGTTGAGGAGTTTACTTTTAAAATAATGGCGGTTCCGCAAACCTATTATAATTCCACCATAAATACAAGCCAAAAATCGGTCACTTGTTAAGGGTTGTAACTTATCCAAAAAATCAATAAAGACAGATAATGCTACCGTTCCTATCATTGATTTGATAAAAAAACTTTTTCCTATTTTATAGATGGATAAAATAAATAATGGTACATTGATTAGTAATATCATAGTTCCCATTGGTATTTTAAATAGATAATAGGTTATGGTTGCAACACCTGTTATTCCTCCTGATGATAGCTGGTTTGGCAATAAAAATAATGATACGCCCACTGCTATTATGAAGGAGCCTACTATGGTTCCTATGATTTCTATGCTTATTTTTTTTATTTGCATGGCTAGTCTCCTTTTAGTTTTTAAATTCCTACGATAAAAAAATCACCTTTATAGCAGTATTTGCCATATATTGGTGATTTATACATTTGTTTTCCAATTCTTCCAATGTCCCCTTTTAAATCCGTCCCCATTTAAACCCGGAACCAATGGGGACATTTGGGGACATTTATTCTTCTAAAAAGTCATTATAGGTTTTTGTGATTTCTATTTTTGATTTTCCTTGCTTCATTTCTTCGTCTTGTTTTAGGATTAAATCTACGTCATAGGTTTCTTTTAATTTTGTAATGTTTTCTTTTTTATGACCAATTACATTGTTGCTATCTATCGGGTTTACAGTGACTTCTACTTCTTTTACTTTAACATTTAGTTTTTTGATTTTGCCAACTACAGCATCATACCATAAAGCTGATTCTACTAGTTGTCTGAAGGCTGGGTGGTATGGACCAGCTACTACTTCGCTGTTTTGGTTTTTCGGTTCGTCGATTTCTTCTGTGTTTTGCAAGCCTACTCTGATGACTTCAATTTTTTTGTCAGCAAACATACGAACTAGTTCTTTACAGGTTTCTATTGCTTGTACAAGTGGCACTGGCTCGTATTTTCCTTGTTTGTATTCTTCTTCTAGTTTTGTGTTTTTTACTACTAGTACTGGATAGATTCTTACCATTTTAGGCTTTAATTTGATTAAGGCTTTTGCGGTATTTATTTCGTCTATTCTTGTGCTTTCTGGTAATCCTACCATCATTTGATGTCCTAGTTTAAAGCCATTCCAGCGTATCATTTTGGATGCTTTTTTGACGTCAACAAAGGTATGTCCTCGGTTGGTTCTTTTTAAAATATAGTCATTGGCTGATTGTACGCCTAATTCGATGGTTTTTACTTTGTATTTTTTTAGCCTTTTTAAGGTTTCTTTATCGATACAGTCTGGTCTAGTAGAAATTCGAATGGATTCTACTTTTCCTTCTTCGATATATTGGTAGGCTGTTTGTAATAGTTCTTCTTGTTTACTTTCTTCTATTGCTGTAAAGCTTCCTCCATAAAATGCTATTTCTACTTCTGCTTCTTCTTTTTTTATGTTTTCTAGGTAATTGTCTATTATTTTTTTGGCTTTTTCTTTGGTCATGTTTTCTTTTTGTCCACTAATTGATTTTTGGTTACAAAAGATACAGTCATTTGGACATCCTAAGTGTGGTACAAATATTGGTATGATATATTGTTTTTTCATAGATTTTTACCTCTTTTCTGTTTTATTTTAGATTTTCTAATGCTTTTTGTGCTGCCATCATTTCGGCTTGTTTTTTACTTCTTCCTTCTCCTTTTGCAAGTGCTTTTCCGTTGCAACTAACTTGTGACTCAAAGCTTTTGTTGTGGTCTGGTCCTTTTTCTTTGGTTATTTTGTATTCTATTTTTACGTCTCCATTTTCTTGTAGTTTTTCTTGTAATACGGTTTTATAGTCTTTGTCTCCTACATGCTGGGTGGCCTGCTCGATATCTTCTTTTAGGCTTTCTACAATGAATTTTTCGGCTTCTTCGATTCCGCTGTCTAAAAAAATGGCTGCGATTACTGCTTCTACACTGTCTGCTAAGATGGCTGGTCGGTTTTGCCCTCCCATTTTTCTTTCCGATTTTCCAAGGTATAAGAAATCACTAAAATTATGCAATTGGGCTACTTTATATAAGCTTTTTTCACATACGACGGTTGCTCTAACTTTAGTCATTTCTCCTTCTGTTAATTGTGGATAGTTTTGGTATAGGTATTTACTGGATATGAATTCTAAGATGCTGTCTCCTAAGAATTCTAGTTTTTCGTTGCTTTCGATTTCGTTTTCATAGGCATATGATGTATGGGTTAGTGCTTTTTTTAATAGTTCTTTGTTTTTGAATTGGTAGCCTATGTTTTCTTCTATGGTTTGCATGTTACACCTCTTTTCTTTTGGGATAATATTTTTGCTAGTTTTATTATATACTATTTTTGAAATTTTGCAAGGAGTAAATAATAAAAAATGTGTATTCATTTTTTGATGATGTTTTTTGCTCTTTAATAATACAAAAACGCCACGTTAGTGGCGATGTGTTAATTTTTTTTATTCAGTTTCATAAATATAGAGCTATGCGAAAACCGATGCCATCGCAGGCAAAGTCGGGTTTGTCGTATCCACGATGGGAAACTGGAGCATTAGAGCTACTGTAGTTATAACCACCTCCTCTATCCACTCGGCGGTCAGTGTAGTAAGCTTCCATTATCCACTCCCATACATTTCCTGCCATATCATAGATGTTCTTTTCCGCATATTCTGGTTTTGAACCTGTTGTTGTTGGAGAACTTGCTCCATAATGTCCTTTATTAGTACTATTTCTTACATAAGAGTTTTCTGCACAGTTGCCATTAATATAATTACTATCCATAAACTGCATGGTGGCATCCCATTGTACACCATAACATAAAGTACTTGTTACTCCTGTATAGTTGTTTTTTGAAGCAAATTCTTTGGATAATTTTACAGCTCCTACTTTTCCTCCTGTATTACTGGTTCCTTCTATGTCATTCATGGCATTTCCCCATGGTACATTATTATAGACATTTGCTCCTTTTTTTACTACTACATTTCCATTACTATCTTTTCCTGCCTCAAATCTTCCTATATAAAATCCATGGTTATCTTTTACACTTTGTTTCATAGTATTATATTCATTTGTTTCGGTAGAATATCCACTTGCAAATGGCTCTGTACAATTAGTTAATCTATCCTGTAGGGATCCTTCCGTGTATCCTTCAATTGCCTTGAAGTTTGCTATATTATCTACTGGCACCCAGACAAATTGGTTACCATTTCTATCCTCAATTACAACTCCCTCTGCTATTGTTTCTGCTGAATCACTTGCTATTTTAAAGTCTGCTGGAATGGTTACTGTTTTGTTAGAGCTATCTGCTATTGGTGTTTGTTCTTTAAATGGCTTATCTTGTGTTATGGCGTCTTTTACTGTTGTTGCCGTGTTGTATTCTGGTTCTGTTGGCGTTTGCCCTCCACTATTGGTTGGTCCTGTTATTTTTCCTGTTTCTTTTTCTATAGTGTATTTGTTGTTTGTTGTATTAAATGTTACTTCTATTTGTTTGCTATCTTTATCTGTTGCTGTGGTATTTACGTTTTGGTTCGTTAATTCTTTTTGTAATTCGTCTGCACTAATAATTACGTCTTTTCTTTCATTATTGTGCAATTTGTCTGCCACAATAGTTGTATATGCTAAATTGATTTGCTCTTTTTCTTCTGCCTCAGTTGTTTGATTTTTTGCTGTATCGGCTTTTTTTAATATTCCATTTTCTCCTGTTAAGGTTGCAATTGATACACCTGCTAAAATTAATAAAACAATTATGGTTATTACTAAAGCAATTAAGGTTATTCCTTTGTTGGTTTCTGTTTTACTTTTTCTTAAATTCGTTATATTTATCATTCCTATCCTCCTTTTTCTTTTGTTTTTTCTTAGTTTTTTACTGTTATTATTTACTCTTTGAAATCATAGTATACATTACTTTCTATCCCATCTTTCTTAACAAAGACACTTGTTTTTCAGTATTCTACTATTTTCTAAAAATAGCTGATAATATATATCCAAATTATACTGTAAGCATTTTTGTTTTGCAAGGTTTTTTCTGAATTTTTGTATTTAATTTTCTAAAAGTGATGTTTTTTGCCCCATACCTAAAGGTATTACTTATCTGTACGCTCACTTAATGGTCGCACAGCTAAGGGCATCTAAAAAAGCACCACAAACTTCCAGCAATTTTTTCTCTATTTTTATGGACAAGTTTTAACTATTATTGTATAATAAATGTGTATTATTTTAAGGAAAGAAAGAGAGATAAAATTATGTTAGATAATCACAATAACAGAAACTTATCTGATGTATTTAAAGAATTACAGCAAATGCAAGAAAATGCACAAGTTTCTAGCAATCTTGATGCACCTCATTCTAAGAACCAAGAACCAAAAGTGCCAAAGGCAAAAAGAAGCTTTGCTTTTCGTTTCGATAGAAATATCAATGCAAGCACTTCTTATCAAAAAAGCTATGATTTGAAATTGTCTCATATCATAGTTGGTTGTGGTATTTTGATTGTTGGTTTAGCCGTGTTGTTTCCAAAAAATACTTCTTTTACGCAAAGTTATGCTAAGGAAGTAAATATGGAAGAAATTGCAGAATACGAATTAAATCGCCATCGTTTAAATATTCAAAATATCATTTCTGAAAATTCTGATATGGATAGGGTAAAAGAACAGGTTACAGAAGAACGTGAAGTTGAATTTATAACCGAATATACTAGTAACTCAAGCCTTCCTAGAGGTGAAGAAATTATAATGCAAGAAGGTGCTTTGGGTAAGGAAAATGTAACAGCTGTTAAGACCTATGAAAATGGAGATTTTGTAGAAGAAATCATTTTAAGTAAAGAAAAGCTAGTGGAACCAATTTCTAAAGTAATTGATGTTGGTACTTCTGATTTCTTGGCAAAACATAAAGTACATATTGGTGATATGATGTATTTTGTAAATACGGCTAATTTGAAAGAAGCTGATAAAGAAGATAGTGCTGATGTAGCAGAAGTAAGACAATATTTAGATGTTAAATTACTAGAACTTCCAAGTGAAGAGTGGTGTAAGGTTTCTTTTGATAATGTAGAAGGTTATATTAAAACTTCAAACTTGACGTCTTCTTATACAACGCCAAATATGCCTGAAAAGAATAGAATTCAAAGACTTTTACTAAAAGTAAACATCGATATGGAATTAAATAGAACTAGTGGCTTGACTTTAAATGATTATAAAAAGATTTTTACAGGTCTTCCAAATGATAAAAATAAGATTTTTCAAGATAATTATACTGCTTTTTATAATGCTGAGAAAAAATATAATATTAATGGTATTTTCCTAGCATCTATTGCTATTCACGAAAGTGGTTGGGGAACTTCTCAAATTGCTAATGATAAGAAAAATCTATTTGGCTATGGCTCTTATGATGCCACTCCTTATGAATCTTCTTTTGAGTTTGAAGATTATGCTGAAGGAATTGAGACAGTTGCTAAGTCTTTGGTTAAGTATTATTTAAATCCATCTGGTACAAAGATTTATGATGGAGAAACAGCTGCTGCTTGGTATTATAATGCTCCTACTTTGAAGGGGGTTAATACTAGATATGCAAGTGATCCAGAATGGCATAATAAGGTGTTTAAGTATATGGAAGATTTATATAATAGACTTCAATAATTTAAGTTAAATAAGGGAGAAAATTATGAAAAAATTGAAAATTAAAAATGAAAGGCTTGTCTTTACTATTTTAATTATTGCATTATTTATTGTATTTTTACTATATTATAATTTAGTATTTTCTAGCGTGTTTGCTAAGAATAGCTTTGCCAATCAAATGATTGAAATTGCTGACGAAAATGAGAATTCCATTTTTAGTATTCAAAAAATATTGCTTTACAGTAATGCCAATGCAATTGATAATTCGAAGGATCAGTCTTTACAAGATATGAGTATCAATCAATATACCGATATTTCTATTTATATTGATAATATCGGTACCGTGGCTGATTTAACTGACGAAAATACGGTTAAGGAATTGTATATTGATAATATTGTTGCTACTTCTCATGCTGATAGAGGAACGAAAATTTTGAATTATAAAAACCCTTTGGATTTTGGTAAGTATAAGATGCCTGAAGCTCCTCAAAATAACCGAATTGATTTTGATATTATTCATACAAATTCTCAAAATGAAAATACGGACTATTCTAAACCTACTTTTTACACAGATTGTTCTAATCCTATTTCTTTGGGTTATATGAATAAAGATATTTTAACTAATTATGCTGTTTCTAAGGATGCTAATACTGTTTCTTTTAATGGTAAGGTTTTGAAGGAAGCTAATATTGCTTTAGAGGATGTTAATTATACCTTAACTTTTAAAATTCATATTGTGAATAATTTGAATCAGAAGTTCTCTTATAATATGAAGCTTGATGTTAATTTGAATGATAAGAATGGCGGTATTTATAATGGCTATGTGTTTAAGGGAAAGAATACTTCTGGTAAGGAATATCAATTTTTTAAAGAGATTTAAAGCATATTTTGCTTAATATATAATAATAATGGACTGGGCTTATGAATAATTACAAGCATACAGCAGAAGAACTTATACTAAATGAACTAATTTATTGTTAATTCAAAAATAGAGCAGAGTTATAAAAAATTCTGCTCTATTTTAAAACAAACTAATTTAATGCTCCTGACATAATTCTAAATTTATGAGTATTGTTCCAAATTTCTTGTAGTTTACTAAAATTTTCATTAGGATTTAGCATTAATTTAGCTAAATCATCTAATTCCTTATACTCTTCTTCGGATAACTCGAATTTCTTATCTTGTATATATTTAGGCATATGTAAGAATATAATTTCATCATTCATTAGCGAATGAAAATCATAAAATAATCCTCTTATTGAAGCTTTTAGTCCTAAAGTTGGTGGATCAGAAGCGTATAAAATAGTTTCGGGTTTATATTTATTCTGTCTTACGCCTAAATAAGCATTTGCACCAAATAAAAATTTATCATAAGGAATATCATTCAAATCAAATCCCATTTCATGGTCTGGACAATGCTCATCTGCATCTACTAATCTCCATCTATTCTCATTTTCATCAAAATATTCTGTAATCCAATGGTCGTAACATATTCCATCATACTGTATATATTCAGCAAATCCACTTCTAGCTCTAGCTGGTATTCCTTTTGCTTTTAATATACTTGCTAATAATATAGCTTGACTCCTACATGTAACATGAACTTTGTCTTTTGCTTTTCTTTTTGTAGTATAGTTAGGATTTTTTCTTAATAATTCAGCTATTACACTTTGTGCTGTTGGAAAGATGTCGTCTTCGTATTCTAATCTAGTAACTGAAACTTCGGTCATATCTCCCCAAAAACAATCTTTTTTATTTCTAATTTCTTTATCTCTGAAAGCAACTGGATGGATTATTTGCATTCTTTGTAATATACACAATTGTTCGATATCATCTGGCAAGTTTTTTGCAAAATCCTTGTAATAGCCTAAATGTGTAAATGAACTTGTTTTTTTATAAAATTCTAATATTTCTTTTTTCTCCATATTAATACCACTCCAATACTTCATTTAATTTTTTTCTAGGTCTTTGTTTAGGATTTTCATCTGGATAGCCTATAGAAATTGCTGAAATTAGTTCCATATCTTCATGTCCAACTAATTTAGCTATTTCTTTCCCGAGTATATACAATATCTCTTATCCAAAGTGAGCCTAATCCTAAATCGGTTGCTCTTAAGCAAATATGTTCTATAGCTCCACCGATTGAAAGTGAATCTCCTATAATCCAATTATCTTCATATTCTTTAAGAACTAATATAAGTATAGGTGCTTCTTTCATTATTTTTGCTGTTGCTTTAACACTACTATTAGCTTTATATATTTGTCTTTCTAAACTAACTTTTGAGCTATTTTCCTTTTCCAACATAATGTCTGAAATTTGATTTTTTATAGTATCAGTTACTATTACAAATTTCCAAGGTTGTCTATTTTTTGCAGATGGTGCTAACCTTGCACAATCAATTAAGTCTTCAATTATTTCTTTAGCTATTTCAATATTTTTAAATTTGCGAATACTCCTTCTATTTTTTATGTTCTCTTTTAATTCCATGCCAACCTCCTATTTTCTTTACTGTGTTTTTATGATAGCACAATAGTTAACCTTTTTCAACACGAAACATTCATTTTAATTTTATATAATATACTGTAATACACAATGAATTTTTTCAAAGTCGCATTTGACTTTTATTAAAAAAATGTGTATAATATAGATAGAAAATGAGAGCCACTTAAAATGTGTGCTACCTAGAAATTAGATAAACACCACATAGCTCGGCGAAAGCGTACGTGGTGCTTTTTTTATTTGCTCAAAATAATAACCAAAGTTATGATTAAGGCAACTGCTATGATAGTGACTGTTACTAATCCGAAGAATAACAACCATATTAATTGAATTAATAATATTTCCATAGCACCACCTCCATTCTCACAGTAAGAACTGTGTATGTAAAGTGGTAGCACCCATACTGCTTTTTCTCATTCTCTATAATTGGTATTATACTTTTCATTAAAAATCAACGAACAAATTAAAATTTCGCAAGATATTTTATCTTTCTATATTAAATTTTAATTCCATATCTATAATTTCCTTTCATTATTTTTTAAACTATTTTCAATATATTGATTAGCATGTTTTCTTATTTTTTCCATTTTTTGTTTTGTATCTACATTTTTATAATCTAATCTATTAACTATTTTATTAATATAATCTTTTTCTTTTATATACTCTAGCCCTGATATAAAATTAAAATCAAAAATAAAAGCAATATAAGATACCCAAAAATCCATATATGTCTTTCTATCTTCTCTTACAATAATTTTACTATTCATAAAATTATTAAAAATCTTATTTGAAATCACATCATTTTCTAATATTTCTCTATTAGCATTATCAATGATATTTTCAAAATCATCTGTTGCTTTTACTCTGAAATTATCTGTTTTATCTGCATCTCTAATTATTTTTGCATGTAATAGTTCTTTATTATCTAAATTATGTTCTATCGATAATTTATTGTGATTTAATATCGATTTGGAAATAATACTATCATATTGCTCGTCTTTTATAAAATTTCGAATAAGATTGTTTTTAAATAAAATTTCATTTCCTAATATAGCATGGTCTATTTCTTTGTTATCTATGAAACAATCAAAATTTCGTATCTGTTCAAACCTCCCTATATCATGTAACAATCCTATTAATTTTGCTAATTCTATGTCTTCATTATTCAATAATAACTTTTTTGCAATATATTCACTTGCATTAACAACACCATATGTATGTCTTATCTTTAGTTCTATTTTTCCATATTGTAAATCATAATCTTGTAAATATTCCTTGAAGGCAATTTTAGCCTCTCTAAAATTTATCATCAATTCACCTCATTAAATAATATATGCTGAACTAGTAAAAAATTTATAGAAAAAATTTTGTCACATTTTTATACATATGCATTAGTTTTTTTGTTACATTTTTGTCACATATAAAATCATTTTTTACTTATTCGAATCCTGAAAGTGCTGAAAATACTACATTCTTATTTTAAAGCAAAAAGCTATAAAAAGTCAATAAAACATTGATATTTCAATATTTTATCGACTTTTTGATGGAGGCGTTGGGCGGATTCGAACCGCCGAATCAGGCTTTTGCAGAGCCGTGCCTTACCACTTGGCTACAACGCCATTTTCTTAAATTAAATAAGATGTTTTTTGATTTTGAATTCAAAAAACATCCTGTGGAGCAGGTAACGGGAATCGGACCCGTAACTTAACCTTGGCAAGGTTACGTTTTACCACTAAACTATACCTGCAAGTACTTGATTTTTAGAATTACAAACTCTGCCTTGCCAAGGTTACGCTTATTTCCTCCAAGTTGTTTTTCTAATTTAAGTCTATTCACCCTTTGGCAATATTATTCCTAAAACTTTTATAATCATACCAAATTTATTGTCTATTGTCAAGAAAAAACAAGGCAATCCTTAATTTTTTGCAATTTTGGGATTACCTTGACTTTCTGTTTATTTTGTACTTTTCTTTTTCGTTGCTTTTTTCGTGGTTTTCTTCTTAGTTGTACTCTTTGCTGTTTTCCTTGGCTTTTTTTCGGTTTCCTTTTTTACCTCTTCTGCTTCTTCTGGATTCCATTTCTCTCCTGGCTTTGGTTTGTTCCATGAAATATAATCACAAGAGTTAGGATTATTTTCACAAATGTAATAATTTCTTTTTCTTTTGGTCTTTCGAACTTGTACTGTCGCTCCACATTTTGGACATGGTACATCGATTGTTTCTATGATTGGTTTTGCATTTTTACATTCTGGATAACCGAGGACATGCTAAGAATTTTCCATAACGACCAAATTTATATACCATCATTCTTCCACATTTTTCACATTGTACGTCTGATACTTCGTCAACTAATTCCACATGCTCTAGCTCTTTTTCTACTTTTTCGATTTCCTTTTCGAATGGTCCATAGAATTCTCTTATCATTTTTTTCCATTCTTCTTTTCCGTTTGCTATTTCGTCAAATTCGTTTTCTATTTTGGCTGTGAATTCTACATTGATAACATCAGTAAAGTTTTCTGTTAGTAGTTTATTAACAATTCTTCCGAAGTTCTGTTGGTGATAATTGTTTTTGTATTTTTTCGATGTATCTTCTTTCTAAAATGGTTGTAATAGTTGGAGAATAAGTACTTGGTCTTCCAATGTCTTTTTCTTCTAAAGCTTTTACTAAGCTTGCTTCTGTATATCTTGGTGGTGGCTCAGTAAAGCTTTGTTTTGGATTTAATTTTTTTAGAAAGACTTCTTGCTTTTCTTTTAGTTCTGGCAACATCTTTTCTTCTTCTTTTTCCTTTTGATCAGTTCCTTCTACATATAATGTCATAAAGCCTTTGAATTTAAGGTTTTGTCCGTTTGCTTTAAAGGTATAATCATTAGCATCAATGGTTACTTGCATGGTGTCGTAAATGGCTGTTGCCATTTGGCTTGCCATAAATCGATTGTAAATTAATTTGTATAGTTTGTATTGGTCTTTGTTTAAATAGTCTTTTATGTTATCAGGCTCTAAATCTGCATAGGTAGGTCTAATACCTTCGTGTGCATCTTGAGCGTCTTTACTGGTTTTGTAGTATCTGTTTTCATAGTATTTTTCACCATAGGTTTTGGTAATGTGTTCTTTGGCAGCT
Source organism: uncultured Clostridium sp. (assembly GCA_948468505.1). GTDB lineage: Bacteria > Bacillota > Clostridia > TANB77 > CAG-508 > CAG-269. The sequence goes on from CAOKJE010000009.1 coordinate 33,409, forward strand.
GCTCTTGCCTCGTCTGAGATTCTTGTTGAGTCTGTTCTCATGTAAGTGATTAAACCTACTGTACCTTTTTCTGGCATTTTTACCCCTTCGTATAAGCCTTGTGCAATTGACATGGTTTTCTTTAGGGTAAAACCTAGTTTTCTGGATGCTTCTTGTTGCATGGTACTAGTGGTGAATGGTGGTGCTGGGTTTCTTTTCTTTTCTCCTTTTTTAACTTCGGTTACTGTGTATTTTGCTTTGTCTAATTCTTTTAAGATTTGGTTCATTTCGTCTTGGCTATGAACTTCTTGCTTTTTGTTATTTTTTCCATAAAAGTGTGCTTCAAATTGCTTTTTGCTTTCTTGGTCTTGCAAGTTGGCATATAAATTCCAGTATTCTTCTGGTATGAATTTTTCGATTTCTTCTTCTCTGTCTACAATCAATTTTACTGCTACTGATTGCACTCTTCCTGCTGATAATCCTCTTCTTACTTTTTTCCAAAGTACAGGACTCATTTTGTAGCCTACAATTCTATCTAGTACTCTTCTTGCTTGTTGGGCATCTACTAAATTGATGTCAATGTCTCTTGGCTCTTTGATTGCTTTTTGTACCGCTCCTTTTGTTATTTCATTAAAGGTTACTCTTGTTATTTTCTTTTTTTCTTCGTTTAAAATAGTGGCTAAGTGCCATGCAATCGCTTCTCCTTCACGGTCGGGGTCAGTTGCGATGTATATTTTTTTGGCTTGTTTTGCTTCTTTTTTTAGTGATTTGATTAAATCTCCTTTTCCCCTGATGTTTATATATTCTGGCTCAAAATCATGTTCTATATCAATTCCCATTTTGGATTTTGGAAGGTCCCTTATATGTCCCATAGAGGCTACTACTTTTGTGCTTCCTCCTAGGAATTTTTTTATGGTATTTGCTTTTGCTGGTGATTCCACTATTACTAATTTGTCAGCCATATGGTCCTCCTTATCGTATTTTACTTTCTTTAGTATTCTAGCTTAATTTTGTTTATTTTGCAAGCTTTTTAGTTAAATTTTCATACTAGTTTTATATTTTATATCGTTTAATATGTATTCTGCTTCGGTTGGTGTTACTTCATTTGTTCCTAATAAGTTTAAAATTTCCTCAATTTCTTGTTCATTGTTGGAAAGACCTACAAATTCTTTGTTTTCCATTTTAATTCCTTCTTTTTTGTATGCTTTCTTTACAATGTTAATTCCAAATTTGGGTTCGTTTTCTGCTTCTTCGTTGGTATGTTTATAGTATTCTAGTTTAATCGGATGATAAATGCTTGCCTCCTTTAATGTTTCTTCTTTAACAAATGTACTACTAAAAAACGTGTTCATTTTTATCCCCCTTCTTTCTTCTTTGGTACACACACGTTCTTCATAATACTACTTTTTGTTAGGATTGGCAAGAATTTTTCTCTACTTTTCACCGCAAGTTTCGCTATTATTCTGTTTGAATTTACATTATTTTACATTTGTCGATTTTTTATTCTCTTTTTTGTCTTTTTTCGCTATAAAATTGAAAACAGGGATTTTAAGGAACGTCCCCTAATCCCTGTTTTAATTCTGCATATAATTCTGCATTGGTAGCTGCATTGTATGGATTTACATATAAAATGCTTAATAGGCCAAAGGTCAAGACAGATAGAAGGTACCATCCAAAAAAGGATATGTCTAAAATAAATGTTTTCCATTTGTTTCCTTTCATCATTTGTTTAGAAAGTTGGAAGGCTTCTTTTCTTTTTATGCTTGGATTTTCTGCAAGTAAGTATGGTATCATTCTGTATTCATAGGTTTTTATGATGCCTCCTATGATTGTTAAATACCAAAGGGCATTATATAGGTTTCTTAAAAACATGATAATAACAATGTTTAGCCAATGTTTTTTTTGGAAGATTTCTGCTAAATTTCCTAGTTTCGCATTTTCTTCTTTTCCGCGCATTTATGAAGTATTTTTTTCCTCCTACAATTAATGGGTCTGCTATTAATATGGTAAATGTTAAAGCTATTACTGCACTAATTGAAAGTCCTATTCCTAATTTAGGTTGGTTGATGTGGAAGGAGGTAATGGCATCCCATATTTTGAATAGGTATTTTTGTGGTCTTAATATACTATTTAGGTTGGCTTCGGCTGCCTCTTTTATTTTTAGTTGCGTGTCTGTTAAGGTTTCATTTATGTCTCTTTTGGTGAAGAAAGTATCTATTTCGTATTCTTGTATTTGTTCTACTTTTTGTTCTACTTGATGGATTACGTAGTTTGGGTCTAAAGAGTCTTCTTCTTGCCATATTCCTAGTGTGGAGGTTCCAAATTCTCCTGTAAATAGAGCGATTAAAAAGCATACGACAATGGCTGTCCAGTAGTTTTTATGGATAATTTTTTTGGCTTTTTCTTTTATTTTTTTTCTTTCCCACATTTGCTTTTTCTCCTCTAATTTATGTTTCTTTTATTATAAACTAATTTAGGTTTCTTAGCAAGTGTCTCTTTGATAATTTTTATTTAGCATCTTTCTATATTTCTTATACTCTGGCAGATGTTTTTCAACCAAACTCCAAAAATCTTTGGAATGATTCATATATTTTAAATGACACATCTCATGTAATACCACATATTCTATAATTTTTTCGTCTTTTTTAGCCAGTTTTTGATTGATGGTAATGTTTCTGTTACTAGAACAGCTTCCCCAAGCATATTTGATATCTTTTATTCTTACTTTATTGGGCGTTTCTTGCAATAATTTTGCATATTTTTCTATCTTATTTTTTATAATTTCCTCTAGCCTTTGTATATCCTGTAGTTCTATCTTTTCTTCTTTTTTGGGTTTTTCTTTTTCTTCTTTTATTTTGTCATAAATCCATTTGGCTTTTTTGTTTACAAAGTCTTGGATTATCTTGTCTTTTAGTTTTATTGGTGCTTTAACGATTACTTTTCCTTCTTTTATATAAATATACATATTTTTTATTCTACTTCTAATTAGTTCATAGGGTATTGTTTCTTCTTTGTATTGTATTTGATATTTCATATCTATCATGATTTTTTCCTCCGTTTAGTCTATGTCTTTTAGCTTTAATATGTCTTGTACTTGCATTTTTCCTGCTCTTGTTATGGTGTTATATCCATATTTCTCCTTTAAGGCGTCTATTGTTTTGTCTAGTTTTTCTTGTTTATCATTTTCTTTACTTTCAAAAAGTGAGAGCTGTTTTTCTTCTTTTTCAATTAGATTATCTACTCTCAATCCGATTAATCTAATGGGCTTGCCATTTTGATACATTTCTTCTAATAGCTGTTTTGCTTGTTTGTATATTTCTTTTGTAGTTGCTGTTGCATTGATTAGTTTTCCTTGATGCGAACTGTCTTCAAAGTCTTTGGTTCGTAATTGTACACTTACCGTATTAGCTAATAGATTATATCTTCTTAGACGATAGGTTACTTGCTCAGCTAATGCTAGTAAGATTTCTTCTAGTTTTTTTATTTGGGTTATGTTTTGTGGCAATGTGATGGAATTTCCTATTCCCTTTGGCTTTTCTTTTTTGTATTTTACTTCTGTATTGTCTATTCCGTTGGCATATTCCCACATCATAATGCCATGTTTTCCAAATTTCTTTTCTAACATGGATTTGTCTGCTTTGGCTAAGTCTCCAATGGTTTTTATTTGCATGTTATATAGTTTAGGAACGCTTTTTCTTCCTAGCATAAATAGGTCTTGAATGGGTAATGGCCACATTTTTTGTTTTATTTCTTCTTGATAAAGGGTGTGTATTTTGTCTGGCTTAGTAAAGTCTGATGCCATTTTGGCTAGTAATTTGTTATTGGCTACTCCTATATTTACGGTAAATCCTAATTCTTTTTTTACTCTTTTGCTTATTTCTTTTGCTTTGTTTAGTAAGGTGTCTTTCATAAGATAATTGGTCATGTCTAAAAAGCATTCGTCAATGCTAAATCTTTCTATTTTGTCAGTATATTGCAATAATAAGTTGTACAAGGCATTTGAGTACTTTTGGTAGATGGCAAAGTTGGCGGGAAAGATTTGTAGCCCTGGACATTTTATTTTTGCTTGGTATATGGTTTCTGCTGTTTTTATGCCACATTCTTTGGCTTTCATACTTTTAGCAAGTACTATTCCTGATCTTTTGCTCTCATCTCCTCCTATGATGGCTGGAATGTCTCTTATGTCTATTTTACTTCCTTGTTTTAACTTTTCTACTGCCGTCCAACTTAAATAAGCGTTGTTTACGTCTATGTGTAATATTTGTTTTTCCATGGTATCACCATGAAGTTCGATTACTTTATCTTCCAAATGATTCATCATTGTCCCAATTTCCTTTTTTGCACCATATAAGTAACTTTGCTGACCAAGTTAGCTGGCACTAATTTAGCTCCCCATCTTGCAAACTTTACATCTATTCCAGGAACAATATAAAATTTGCCTTTTTCCAATTTTTTAATCGCATATTTGGCTACTTTACTACTACTTGCCTCTCTTATATGAAACTTGACATTAGCTACTTTGCTAAAATTTGTTCTAACTGGTCCAGGACACAAAATACTAATTTGCACCTTTGATTTTTCTTTTTTTAGTTCTTCTTTAATCCCTTCGCTAATTCTTACAATATAAGCTTTTGTGGCATAGTACGTAGCCATCAAAGGACCTGGCATAAACCCTGCAATAGAAGCCACATTTAATATTTTGCCTTCTCCTTTTTCCTTCATGTCAATTAAATATAATTTCATTAAAGTATGATACGCTATGATATTTGTGTTTATCATAGCAATTTCTTTTTCTAATGAGGTTTTTGAAAAATTGCCACAATCTCCAAATCCTGCATTATTAATTAAGATATCCACATTTTTTACCTTTTTGTGGATTTCTTTACAATTTTCTAGTTTTGATACATCCATTGTAATAGTTTCAATTTGTATCTTGTTGTTTTTTCTTAATTCTTCTGCTACTTTTTTTAATTCTTCTTCACTTCTTGCTACTAATGCTAGGTTATATCCTTTTTTCGCAAGTTCTTTTGCTATGTCTTTCCCAATTCCTGAAGATGCTCCTGTTATTAATGCTTTCATTGTTAAATCACCTCTTTTTTCTAAATGTCCCCACTGGTTCCGGGTTTAAATGGGGACATTGGGGCAGTGGAATAGTAAAAACAGGGATTTTAAGGAACGTCCCTCTAGTCCCTGCTAAATTTGTTTAGTACGATTCCTACTGCATGTACTATTCCTGTTGATTTGTTGTTAGCAATTCCTTTTCCTAATGCTTTTCCTCCTACTGTTAGGGCTGCTACTAATGCACTTAATAGGAATTGTAAGTCAAAGTTTAGTCCAAATTGTTCTGTTATTTTCATGGCTATTAGTGCACTTATGGCTCCACTTAGTACGCCGGCATATGTCTCCGGATTACGTCTGCACAAATGTTGGCAACTTTTGGTGCATTTCGGATTAATTTGATGGAGTCTTTTGAGCCTTTTACTTTTTTGGTGGCTTTGGCATGGAATTCATGTTCATTGGCAACGGTTACTGCTACTCCTATGATATCAAAAAATATTCCAATGACGATTACTAAAATTAATATTAATATGGCAGATACCAGGTTTAGGTGTGATACCCCATTTGCCGATATGTAGGAAAATACCATAGATAGTATGAATGTCATGATGAATACTTGTATAAACCATTTTATTTGCGAATTTTCTTTTTTATTTTTTTGTTTTTCTTTACTTTCTCTTTCTTGTGTATGGTTCATTTTAATTTCTCTCCTTTTTGATGGTTAAGGTGTACCTGTCCCAGGTTTAACCATTTTATAAAACAAAGTGATGGATTTTTCCATCACTTCTTCTATGTTTTTCGATTTCTAGATGGTAAAAGCCTAAGTAAATTTTACAGTTTAGGTCTGGTTGAATTTCTCTATTTCCCGCTTAGCATTACTGCTAGAGCCGTTTCCGTTTGAGGGAAATATCTATTTAGTTGAAAATAGACACCAGATCGCCACTTAAATCTGTACCTTAATCCCTAGACCTTCTTGGCTATTTTTCATAGCAAACATTCTAGAAGTTTTCCTTAACATACAAATGTTTCTTTACTAGTCTTTTTTGCAAAAGCAATTTCATAATCCAAAAATAAAATCGATTTGGCCAAAATAAATTTTATTTTCTTTTAGATAATCCCAATACCTTCACTCAAGACAGGCTACTCTATGTATTTTGTGTCTTGGCACGCAACATAGGTTTAACTTAAATTTTGTTGCTTAATTGTTTTGTTTATTAAACCTTTAAGAACTCCCTTTAAGCCTCCGCGAAACCAGGGGCTTAATATGTATGCCATTACATATCTCCCTAATTTCTTTACTCCCTGGATACACACAAAACTGGCATTTCGCGCATAAACAAGAAACTTCAACGATGTGCCCTTTAGTGGATTTTTAGCCCCACCCTCGTAAAGTTTGTATGACTAGAATAATGCACCATCGATATATATTATACAATTTTTGGCTAAATATTCCAAATTTATTTTTGGTTTGTTTTTGTCTTTATTTTTCTTTGCTGGTCAATTTTGTTTCTTCTTTTTTGACCCATTCTCATTTTTTCTCGTTTTATCTCTTTTTTTCTTTATTTTTTGTGTGTATGTCTTTTTTGACTTTTTGGGTTAGTTTTGTTTTTTGGTTTCTATATTTTTTTTGACTTCTTCATAGATTTCTTTATGAATGTCTTCAATAGTTCTTATTTCATTATTTTTAACACATTGTACTTCATACCAATTGTAGTCTTTTGCTACTTCGCAGGCTGCATGATAACTGTCTAATAGGTGTTTGGCATCACTTTCATGGATATCTTTTTTGGTATCGTGTGTGAATTTGTTTTCTCTATTTTTTATTAGTTCTAATGATTTTTCTACTGGCATGTTTAAGAAAAATACTTTTGTTGGAACTGGTAAACCATATAGATTAAATTCAAAGTCCCATAACCAGTCTAGGAATTTTTTTCTTTCTTTTTTATCTTCAATTTTTCCTGCTTGGTGTACCATGTTGGCGGTTGTGTATCTGTCTGCTAATAGGATACCTCCGTTTTCATAGTATTCTTTATATCCTGTTTGAAAAGTGGCATAACGGTCTGCTGCATAAAAGGTTGATGCTATATAGGGGCTTATTTTTTTAGCATCTTTTCCAAATTCTCCTGATAAATACATCTTGACTAGGGAAGAACTTGGACTGTTATAGTTTGGAAAGCTTACGATTTTGTATTCTATTCCTTCTTTGCTTAAGCTTTCTTTTAGTTTTTCAAATTGCGTTTGTTTTCCACTTCCATCTGTTCCATCTATTACAAATAATTTTCCCATTTTTATTGATTTTCCTTTCTTTTGATGCTTCTTAATTTGATTGATTTTTGCTATATTATATTTTTTTCAATTTATTTTTCCTGTTTTTCTTGCTTGCTTTTTTCTTCTTCTTTTTTATTTTCTATCATTTTGTTGATGTTTTTTAGGATGTCGTCTACGTTTTCTTCGTATTCATCTTTTATTAGGTTAAACATTTTCCTTCTCCTTTCAGGTTTTATTATACTATTTTATTTTTTTTTATTCAACTGATTTTTCAACTTATCGCAAAATTGTTTTAAGATTTCCTTTTATTTCTGGAACTATGGCATTGGACTTTTGTCTTTTTTTGTTATATAGTATAAGTACGAGGTGATAGTATGAAAGGTTTATTTAAAAGTTGTGCAGCTAATGAAAGTAATCCAAATTGGGAAAATATTATTTCTAGGGCTCGTCCCTTATATCATAGAGATACGGATATTCGTAGTGAGTTTGAAAGAGATTATACTAGAATTATTCATTCTAATAGTTATAAAAGATTGAAGCATAAAACACAGGTTTTTTTCTCTCCTGAAAATGATCATATTTGTACTAGAATTGAACATGTAACTCATGTTGAGTCTATTAGTTATTCGATTGCTAATTATTTGGGACTTAATACCGAATTAACAAAAGCGATTGCGGTTAGCCATGATTTGGGTCATAGTCCGTTTGGTCATAGTGGTGAGAAGATTTTGTCTGGTTTTTCTAAGAGGGATTTGGGTATTCCTTTTTGGCATGAGAAAAATGGATTGGATTTTGTTGATTCGATTGAGTTGTTAGAAGATAATGAAAGAAATAAGCAAAATCTAAATCTTACCTATGCGGTAAGGGATGGTATTATTTCTCATTGTGGCGAGATTGATGAAAATGGTATTCAACCAAGGATGGAAGCGATTGATTTAAAAAATTATGTCCGCCCTAATCAGTTTGCACCATATACTTGGGAGGCTTGCGTAGTGAAGGTTGCTGATAAGATTTCTTATGTTGGTCGCGATATTGAGGATGCTATTACTCTTGGTATTTTGGATGGTCATTTGACAGAACTTTATGATTTGCTTAATTTTAATAGGGAAAATCGTACTTTAAATAATTCTAATATTATTCATTTTTTGGTTGCTGATTTGTGCAAATATTCTTCTCCTGAATATGGCTTGTGCTTTTCAAGTGAGGCTTTTTCTTTGCTGAATAAGATTAAGGCTTTTAATTATGAGAATATTTATTTTTCGAATAGACTTATGCCTTCTAATCGCTTTTTTGAACTTGTTTTGACTGAGATTTATGATACTTTGATGTCTTGCTTTGATGGTAAGAGTGCTTTTTCTTCTATTCAGCTTTTGCAAAGGTTTTACCCTAAGTTGTATACTGGTTTTTTGGACTTTTTTTATAGTTTTTATGATTATTCTTCTAGGTCTGGCTCTCGTTTTAAGAATAGGGTGCTTTTTGAGGATTCTAGTGTGTCTGATTTTTGCCAGGCTGTTTTGTTTTTTATTTCTCGGTATGACGGATAATTATGCTATGGAGATTTATGATGAGATTGTTGGATTTTGAGGTGTTGTTCTTAATTTTTTCTTAGAAATCACTTTGATTGGTGATTTCTTTTTTTTGCTATTTTTTAGTAATACCTATATGTATTGGTATTACTAAAATGTAGTATTTAATCTTTTATCCATATCAGAGATTTGAATACATTATATGTTCAAGTATAACTTTGCTACAAAACAAGCTGTATATTGCATTCTTTAATTTAAATACATTATATATTCAAGTATAACCATTATTCACCAATAACCAGTACAGATTATCTTATATTTAAATACACTTATATGTTCAAGTATAATAAAATCGTAAAAGATTTATTTGGAACAGTAAATAGATTTAAATACACTATATGTTCAAGTATAACTCAATACCATACTTATTAATGTAGTTTTAATATTTATTTAAATACACTATATGTTCAAGTATAACACAAATTATTAATGATTTCTTGGTTTAGTGTGGTATATTTAAATACACTATATGTTCAAGTATAACATAAATGGTATCCATGAAACTATAAACTTAATTAAATTTAAATACACTATATGTTCAAGTATAACGTTATTAAAGTAACAAGTATGTCAGGTGCATTTAGATTTAAATACACTATATGTTCAAGTATAACTTGGATTTAGGTCAAGTACGAGAGTATAGAAAAAGTTGTGTAAATAAATCCTTCCGTGATAAAATAAAAAA
>CAOKJE010000010.1 GCA_948468505.1 uncultured Clostridium sp.
ATTTGTCTTTATTTTTTTATTGGTAATTTTTGTAAGAGAATTTTTTTACCCTATTGTAAAGTATTTAAATTCAATTATTTTATAAGTATAATAACATAATTTTGCTTTTTGAACAAATCATAATAAAATATTTTACATTTAAATTTAGAACCATTGAAGTTTTAATCTGTATAAATCCAAAAAAATGGTGTATAATCTAAAAAGAAGAAGGGAGCGATTTGATATGAGTGAAAAAATCAAAGTAGTACAATATGGCGTAGGAAAAATGAGCATATACACCATGCGATATGTCTACGAAAAAGGAGGAGAAATAGTAGGTGCCATTGACGTTAATCCAGAAGTAATTGGAAAAGATATTGGAGAGGTCATGGGAACAGAAAATAAAAATGTAAAGGTGGTTTCTTTAGAAGAAGCAGAAAATATGTTAAAAGAAACAAAACCAGATATTGCGATTGTTACTACTATGAGTTTAATTAGTGACGTAGAAGAAGCTTTAATGTTATGTGCAAAATTAGGCATTAATGCCATTACTACTTGCGAAGAGGCATTTTTCCCAATGAACTCAAACCCTAACATAACGAAAAAAATAGACGAACTAGCAAAGAAAACAGGATGTACCATAACAGGAAGTGGCTACCAAGATATTTACTGGGGACAATTAATTTCTAGCATAGCAGCGTCAACACAAAGTATTAAAAAAATAAAAGGAAGCTCAAGCTATAATGTAGAAGACTATGGCATTGCTTTAGCAAAAGCTCATGGGGCAGGTCTAACTTTAGAAGAGTTTGATAAACAAGTAGCATCAGTTGATAGAATTACAGATGAGCAAAGACAAGAAATGATAGAAAAAGGCGAATATTTGCCATCTTATATGTGGAATGTAAATGGGTGGTTATGTGCAAAATTAGGATTAACAGTAAAAAGCCAAACACAAAAGACAGTACCGCAAACGCATATGGAGGATATCCAGTCTTCTACTTTAGGAATGACAGTAAAGAAAGGGATGGCAACAGGAATGAGTGCAGTTGTTACAACCGAAACGGAGGAAGGAATTACCATTGAAAGTGAGTGTATTGGAAAGGTGTATGCAAGTGAGGATTTTGATAAGAATGAATGGACTGTGATAGGTGAACCAGAAACTACATTGGTAATTAATCGACCTGCAACAGTTGAATTAACTTGTGCTACTGTTGTTAATAGAATTCCAGATGTGATAAAGGCAAATCCTGGTTATGTACCAACTGAAAGTATGGGAGAGTTAAATTATAAAATGAAAATAGAAAAGTAAGGTGTTTTTTGAATTGAATTAATGATATTTGTGATATGATTTTTTCTGTTGTGCCTTTTACAAGATTATAAAAAACAGTATGTTTCAATTTTCTTGATACATACTGTTTTTGGTAAATTTAGTTTTGGTAGCGAAGATGTGATTCGAACACATGACCCTTCGGGTATGAACCGAATGCTCTAGCCAACTGAGCTACTTCGCCATATTTGCTTAGGCGTTATCTATTATAAAGGTAGTTTTACCATTTGTCAAGATAAAAATACAAGAAAATCAAAATTCTTGTATTTTATCTTGTTTTTTCATTATCAATATCTGAAATATTTTGTTCAATTTTTTCTGTTTTTTGTGTTCTACTTTTCGCCTTATTTTTAATATCTTTTTGGAAATTTCCATCTTTTTCGTTATTACGAGAAGTCCTTGTTGTGTTACCACCAGATTCAGTAGTTGGTCGTACAATATTGTCAGCTTCATTTCGAGCAAACTTTAACGAAACTATGACTTCGAGTGGTTCTGGATATTTTTCAACGTGATCTTCTATGTTTTCATCTGGCTTAAGAAAGGTACCTAAAACGTTTTTTATAGGTACTTTTTCTTGATAAGACATTTTTTCATTTTTTTGATTTGTTTTTTCTTTCTTCATATTTCACCTCAAAAATTATATAGTATGTTATTTTCAATTTATAATACATTTTTATTATAACACGAAATAATTGGAAAAATCAAGCTATTTTTGAGTATTTTCTTGTTTTCGTTTTTGGTTTTTTAGCATAGTTTCTCATAAGAAACCAAATACGTGCTATTATCAAAAAAGGGGTTGATGGCATGAACTATTATAAAAAGAGTAAAAAAATCTTAAAAGAAAAAATAAAAGAGGATAGGAAAATAAGTAAAACGGATTGGGATAATTATGCTGCTAGCAATTGTTTATTTAGTAGCAATACTTTGATGTTTCATGTTGAAGCCAAGTCTTTTGAAGATTTAAAGGAAAGGCTTTTATAAAATCAAGATAAATGTAAATACTAAGCAAGGTATCGTATGAGAGTAGAAATATTGATTAGGCAAAAAAGAGAAGAAAAAGGATATACAATTGATAAGCTTGCAAAATTAGCAGGAATGTCTAAAGGGCATTTGAGTAGAGTGGAAAGAGGCGAAACAGAAGCAACTATTACTACGTTATCAAGGGTGGCGATAGCATTAAAAGTCAAAGTAGAACAATTATATAAAATACATTATTAAGATGTTAATAGTGTATTTTTTTGTGATAAGAGGGTTAATGTACACAAATAAATTATGTTGTTAAAAAGTCTAGTTTATTTTACAGAAAACATAGAGGTAATAAGGAAATAGAGAGTATTTTTTACGAAAGACCCAAAAAATGATGCGAAAAATAAAAGAAATATATTGGTTTTTATAAATAATCGTGTTTTACAAAAAACGATTATTTTTTTCATAAAACAAAAATGGCATTTTGTGAAAGAAATGAAAATAAAAAAGTTTCGGATGGTAGAATCTCATTTGTGAAAATGAGGTGAGGAAATGATAGATAAAATCTGTATGTTTCTGACCAATCGAATTAGAAAAGAGATGCCAGAAATAGATGATGAAAAAGCTGAGGTAATTAATTATGGTCTTCAAAATATTGTAGGGGAAATACCGAAGATATTTTTAGTAGTTATTATTTCCTACTTACTAGGAATATGGAAAGAAACTGTATTAACATGTTTACTATTAATACCTTATAAAAATGCTTCTGGTGGATTTCATTTAAAAACGCATATAGGATGTATTATAGCAACAACAACATTTTATTGTGGTATACCAGCACTTGCAAAAATTATTTTACTACCAGTAGCATGGAAATATATTATAATAGTAGCTTTGTGGCTGTTTGGAATGTATATGATTAAATTATATGCGCCAGCAGATACAGAAAATGTTCCAATTTTAAGAAAAAAGGACAGAAGAAAACAACAGATTATTTCTTATGTTACATTTTCTATCGGATTAGTAATGGCGGGAATAATACAAGATAATATTGTTTCTAATATTATAATATTAGGATATTTCTTACAAAGTTTAATGATAACAAAATTAGCTTATCGACTAACAAATAATAAATATGGATATGAAGTATATGGAGATACTTCAACTCAAAATGTTTGATATGAAAGCATAGACCGGTAATGCTTTTATATTATATAGAAATTACTAAAGAAGGGATGAGTTAATATGTTGAAATTTTTAGCTAAAATAGCAGAAAAATATGCTAAGACAACAAATACAGCTTGTGTAATGTACTGGGTTTTACATCAACCAAAAATGCCAGCAAGTTTAATCAAAAAAGATTAATTATGAAAATTACATTGGCAAAGATAGGACGAAAAATTATTTTTGCCAATATATAACTTAAAAGTTATATTTATACAATCCAAACCAAAAAAACAGCTTTTTCGAAAGCTGTTTTTTGGTGGTCGTATTAGTAAAGTTCTAACTGTTGAGAGAAGAATTTATCCTTTTTAGAAGTAAATAGATTGATATTATTATTTTTCTTAATAATTTTTCTAACTTCCCATAAACCTAATCCAGTATGATTTTCTTTTTCGCTAATCCCTTTTTCGAATATTTTTTCTGTGTCGACGTCTTTATTGTTATAAGTATTTTCAATAATAATTAATTGTCTATGATTTCTTTCATCTTCTCTAAATGTAATGTTAATAATTTTTTCTTCACATTCTTTGCTAGCTTCAATTGCATTATCTAATAGTATACCTAAAATTCTTGCAAAATCATAAATTCCCATTTTTAAAGTATTTAAGTCTAATAAAAATGTCATATTTACTTTTATATCTTGTGAATTAGCTTGATGATATTTGCTAGTAAGTAAGTTATAAATACCGTGGATTATTTATAATTTCAGGGTTTAGAAGATATAAATTATTAACTCTTTGACAATCGTCTTCAAGTTCTACATAGTATTTTTTCAAACCTTCTACGTCATTTGTTCTTACATAGCCACCAATAGTTGTTACAATATTATCAAAATCATGTTTAAATCCACGGACGCTATCATGTAAGACACGTAAAGTTTTATTATATTCTTCTGCACTTTCTAGTTTTCTAGTAGTTAAAATTAGTTTTACTACTCTAGTTAAGCTATAAATACTAATTGTAAAATAAGCTAATAGGCAGATAAAGCTTAAAAAGGTAATATTTATAGGTAAAGTTTCAATATAATAAAAAGTGATAATAACCTGAAAAAATAAGGTGAACAAACCTAGTAGTAAGTTTGCAATTATTATACGCTTATTCTTTTTATCAATATCATCTAATATTGATATTTTCAAATGTTTAAGTTTTAAAATTAATGTTATAATAAATATAGTGGAATACATTAAAATAAAATATCCTAGTCTATAAATCGGAATTGTTGCTGATTGTTCATAAGTTATATTTAGGAGTGTAAGATAAGGATTCAATACTAAAGTGCCAACTAAAGCAAAAATTCCAGTGGATAAAAGTACAATTAATATTGACTGCAAAATATTTGCTTTTAAAATATAATAAACTATTATCATTGAAAATATATAATTTATAAAAAAGTTAAAAGGTTGAGGAATAAAATTTATTCCAATCAATCCTAATATAGATGTCAACAAAACATATGCAATTTTTTGTTTCTTGTCAATAGTTATATTTAAAGTACTAATAATAAGAAGTAAACAAAGTAGATTTTCTATAAATGTAGCAGGAATTAGTATTAAACTTACCAATCCTTCATTCGGCGTACTTAACGCTATCCAAATATTATTCAAAATTTCCATAATCTTTCATAACCTCCATAAAATCTTTTTTATACTTAGGACCCAAACTACAAGTTTGGCCATCCATAAAAGTAATTGTACCAGAAACAGGCTCAACATCTTTAATTTGATTCAAATTAGCAATATAGGACTTATGACACCTCACATAAGAAGAAGGTAGTTTATCCTGAAACTTATTAAACGAACTATACGTATCATAGTCACGAGAAGAAGTATGAAAAATCAACTTCATACCATCTCTTTTAATATAATGAATCTCTGCTTCGTCAATAATCGTATTTTTATTATCAATCTTAATATAAGTCTTACTAAGTTCATTAGCATCTTCAAATAATCTATGAACAGTTTCTTCTAATCTATCATAAACAATAGGTTTAGCAAGATAATCAAAAGTTTTATATTTATAAGCAACCATCGCATACTCTAAATGTCCTGTAGTAAAAATAATATAAGGATTTTTCTTCCTTTTCCTAATTTCTTCTGCTAATTCAAGACCACTTTTGCTAGATTTTAAATTAATATCTAACATCAAAACATCAGCAACATGATTATCAATATAATTTAGAATATCATCGGCATTATCCGACTTGAAAACAACAGCAGCATCGTAATTATTTTTGGTAAATAAAGTTTCTAACATTTTTTCCAGTCTATCTACTAAGTTTTTGTTATCGTCACAAATTACAAAGTTTAACATCATATATCTCCTTTAACTTTACAGTATCAAAAAAATAAGAAATAAGGTTTGACAAAATTCAACAAATTACCTTAATTTCCCAAATATAATAACAATATAATCCAAAAACTTCAACTTGTCAAGAGTAATTTACAAATTTATCCATCAAGTTAAAACAATTCATATTACTAATATTGAAAAGTAAATAGATAGCTGCTATTTGGCAAAACAAATAAAATAAGGTAGTACAATAAGTTAGAAACGATTTACTAGAAAAATAAAAATAGAAAAGATAAAATTTTAATGTTTGAATAGTTTATGAATGTTTCATGAATTCTTTGTAAATTATTTCCAAATAGGTTAAATTTTATAAATGATATGTTAAAATCAATACAATTATAAAATGTAAAATCGACAAATTTAAAAATCAAAGATGTAAAATTTCAAAGCACATTTCAATCAAATTTTTATAAAAAATGGTTCAAAATTTTAATCAATTAAAGAAAAATAATTTACCCAAAAATAAAACTTGACAAATAAATTAAAAGAATGTATATTTATAAGGAGGAATAAATTTGAAATTTATTACAAGACAAGACTATATAAAATATCGCAAAGAACATCCAGAGGTTATGATGTTAGCAGAAGAAGGCGAAGAATATAAAATACCAACAGAAGAAGAAAAGAAATATGGGCAAGAAAAAATACAAAGAGTAGATAAAAAGCATGACAAAATGTTAAAAGTAATATTTAGCAAGAAAAGAGAAGTAGCCCAATTCTTAAACCAGTTTTTAAAATTAAAAGAAAAAATAAAAGAAGAAGAGCTACTACAATGTTCAACTGAATTTATAACAAAGCAATACGAAGGAAAACAAGCAGACATTCTATATCAATTAAGAGATAAACCAGTCTACTTTTTAATTGAGCATCAAAGTACCATAGATAATGATATGATAGAAAGAATAGGAAAATACATAATAGAAATCATGAGAAGAGCAAAAAATATTGACCTTTTATACCCAGTAGTAGTACCAATTGTAATTTACACAGGCTTACAAAAATGGAGAGCCAAAACAAAGTTCAGCCAAAAACAATACGATTCAAAAGCCTACAATAAATATAAAAATACTTCTTTATGGTACAACTTAATCACAGTGCAAGACTATACATTTGAAGAATTTCTAGAAAAAGGTACACTATTTACAAGCTTCATGATAATGGAAAAATGCCAAACAAAAGAAGAATTAATTATATATATGAATAAAATTATTGAAAAAATGCAAAGAGAAGATGACAAAGAAGTTCTAACAGAAATTATAAAAAACATAATGGCACCGCAATTAGAAGAAGAGGTAGCCAATACAATGTTAAGAAAAATGAAAAAAAAGGAGGAAGTGTCTATGAGTCCATTAACAAAAATGTTATTTGACTTAGAATTAAAAGGAGAAGAACGTGGAGAAAAGCGTGGAGAAAAGCGTGGAGAGAAAAAAGGCAGAAAATTAGGAATGGCAGAAGGGATTATGAAAACAATACAGGAAACGGCTCAAAAAATGTTAAAGAAAAATATGAATTTAAAAGATATTGAAGAAATAACAGGACTAACACAAGAAGAAATAAAAAAACTACAAGAATGTATCTAAAAACTCTTATCTATTAGCAACAGGCACTTATGGGGCAAAATATGCAGGGCTTCGTCCAGTAGTCTGTTTAAAAGAACGGAGCTAAGCTAAAACTTACGGAAAATGATACACTAGAATTAATCTATAATGAATAAAAAAACAAGAACAATTAGAAGATATTCTTTTTGTTCTTGTTTTCAATTTGTCAATATCCACCTTCCGTAGCAACATCTTCAAGAACTTTTTGAAAAAAATTGCAGAATAAATCAAAAAAATGTTGAACAAAAAAGAAAAATATTATATAATAAAATTAGAAAGATTAAGGAGAAAAAATTGAAAAATACAAAACGTATTTTTCAAATTCTTTTACGCCTAGAAAGGAATGGAAAAATGGAAAAAAGTTTCAGCGAAAGTTACAAACAAGCAGGAGTAGACGTAACAGCAGGATACCAATCAGTAGAACTAATGAAAGAAGCAGTAAAAAGCACTTATAACAAAGGTGTAGTATCAGACTTAGGAGGATTTGGAGGTCTGTACGCTTTAAATACAGAAAAAATAAAAGAACCAATTTTAGTTTCAGGTACAGATGGAGTAGGTACCAAATTAAAGTTGGCTTTTTTAATGGACAAACACGATACCATAGGGCAAGACTGTGTTGCCATGTGTGTGAATGACATCGTATGTTGTGGAGCCAAACCATTATTTTTCTTAGACTATATGGCACTTGGAAAAAACGTACCAGAAGTCGTAGCAACCATAGTTAAAGGCGTAGCAGATGGCTGTAAAATGGCAGGATGTAGTTTAGTTGGAGGAGAAACAGCAGAAATGCCAGGATTTTACCAACCAGGAGAGTATGACTTAGCAGGATTTTCTGTTGGTGTGGTAGAAAAAGAAGAAATGATAGACAGTAGCAAGATTGAAATAGGAGACAAAGTCATCGGAATTGCCTCTTCAGGCGTTCACTCTAATGGATTTTCACTTGTTAGAAAAATCTTTAACATCAACGAAGAAACCATCAAAGAGAACAAAGAAGAACTAGGAATGACCTTAGGAGAAGCCTTATTAACCCCTACGAAAATCTATGTAAAACCAGTTTTAGAATTATTAAAAAACGTGACAGTAAAAGGAATTTCTCACATTACAGGCGGAGGCTTTTATGAAAATATGCCACGTATGCTAAAAGATGGTGTTTCTCTAAAAATTGAGAAAGACTCCTATCCAATCTTACCAATTTTTAAACTGATTCAAAAAGAAGGAAATATCCCAGAAAGAGACATGTACAATACCTTTAATATGGGAATTGGAATGGCAATTATCGTAAAAAAAGAAGAAACCAAAAAAGCAATTGAAATATTAGAACAACAAGGAGAAAAAGCGTATCTAATCGGAGAAGTTACAGAAGGTAACAAAGACATAAAAATAATATAAATAAAATAAGAAAGGTAAAAAGCGTATGGAAGTTAAAAGAATTTATGTTACAAAGAAAGAAGGATTTAACGGAGAAGCAAAAGAACTATTAGCAGACCTTCAAGAAAACTTAAAAATCAAGGAACTAGAAAACATCATCATCTTAAATCGATATGACGTAGAAGGAGTAGATGAAAAAACATTTGAACAAGCAAGAAACACCATTTTTGCAGAACCACAAGTAGACGAAAGCTTTGTAGAAGAATATCCATTCAAAAACCAAGATTACGTATTTGGAATTGAATTCTTACCAGGTCAATTTGACCAAAGAGCAAACGCATTAGAAGAATGTTTGCAAATACTAGCAGAAGGAAACAGACCAACTGCCAAATCTGCCAAAATTTATATCTTACAAGGAAGCATGCAAGAAAAACAATGCGAAAAAATCAAAAAATACATGATTAATCAAGTCGATTCCAGAGAATGTTCCCTAGAAAAGCCAAAAAACTTAGAAACCAAAATGGAAGAGCCAGATGACGTAGCAGTAGTAGAGGGATTTATCAATATGACAGAAGAAGACTCCCATAAATTCTACGAAAAATATGGCTTTGCCATGGACTTTGCAGATTTACAATTCTGCCAAAACTATTTTAAAGAAGTAGAAAAAAGAGACCCTACCATGACAGAAATGAAAATGATAGACACTTATTGGTCAGACCACTGTAGACATACCACCTTCTTAACCAAGTTAGAAGTATTAGACATTAAATGGGATTTACTAAAAAAGGTATATGAAGATTACTTAAAAGCAAGAGATGTAGTCTATGAAAACAGAAAAGCAAAAGATATTTGTTTAATGGATATTGCCACAATTGCTGCCAAAGAACTAAAAAAAGCAGGGGATATGAAGGAATTAGACGAAAGCGAAGAAATCAATGCTTGTAGCATCAAAGCAGACATTTTAGTAGATGGAAAACCAGAAGAATATTTAATTATGTTCAAAAACGAGACCCATAATCACCCAACTGAAATCGAGCCATTTGGTGGAGCAGCTACTTGTTTAGGAGGAGCCATTCGTGACCCACTATCTGGAAGAGTATATGTCTACCAAGCTATGCGTGTAACAGGGTGTGGGGACCCTAGAAAAACCGTAGAAGAAACCATGCCAAATAAATTACCACAAAGAAAACTAACCAATGAAGCAGCAAGAGGTTACAGTTCTTATGGAAATCAAATAGGACTAGCAACAGGTCAAGTAGCAGAAATCTATCATGATGGTTATGTGGCAAAACGTATGGAAATAGGAGCCTTAGTTGGAGCTGCTCCAAAAGAAAATGTAGTCCGCAAAAGACCAGAGCCAGGAGATATCGTCATTTTATTAGGAGGAAAAACTGGTAGAGATGGTTGTGGAGGTGCAACAGGATCTTCCAAAGCACACACAAGTGAATCTTTAACTACTTGTGGAGCAGAAGTACAAAAAGGAAATGCACCAGAAGAAAGAAAAGTCCAAAGACTATTTAGAAACGGAGAAGTAACCAAAATCATAAAAAGATGTAATGACTTTGGAGCAGGAGGAGTATCTGTTGCGATTGGAGAACTAGCAGACGGTTTAGTCATTAACTTAGATAAAGTTCCTAAAAAATATGAAGGACTTGACGGAACCGAACTTGCCATTTCCGAGTCACAAGAAAGAATGGCAGTAGTAGTAGCCAAGCAAGATGCCGACCAATTAGTAAACTTTGCCGAAAAAGAAAACTTAGAAGCAACAATAGTTGCAGAAGTAGTAGAAGAACCAAGAGTAAAAATGTATTGGAGAGGAAATCTAATTGTAGACATTGCAAGAGAATTCTTAGACACCAATGGAGATGTAAAAAATGAGACCGTAGAAGTGGTCAAACCAGACGAAGAAAAATCTTACTTTAGAGCAGAAAAAGTAGAAAATGTGAAAGAAAAATGGGAGCAAGTGATAACAGACTTAAATTGTTGTTCACAAAAAGGCTTAGTAGAACGTTTTGATAGCACCATTGGGGCTAACACAGTAATCATGCCATTTGGAGGAAAATACCAACTAACGCCAGCCCAAGGAATGGTAGCAAGAATTCCAACCCTAAAAGGCTATACCGATAGCGGAACCATTATGACCTATGGTTACAACCCATATTTAGCAAGCTGGAGTCCATTCCATGGAGCCGTATATGCCATTATCGAATCAGTTTCTAAATATGTAGCGTTAGGGGGAGACTACAAAAAAGCTTACTTAACATTGCAAGAGTACTTTGAAAAATTAAGAAACGAACCAACCAGATGGGGGAAACCATTTGTAGCTATTTTAGGTGCTTACTTGGTACAAAAAGAATTAAAAATAGCAGCCATTGGTGGAAAAGACAGTATGTCAGGTTCTTACAATGAACTAGACGTACCGCCAACACTAGTATCTTTCTGTATTGGAGAAACAGACACGACAAAAGTAGTATCAAATGAGTTCAAACAATCTGGTTCTAAAGTGGTATTTTTGAAAACAAAAATGGGACAAGAAGATATTCTAGACTTTGAAGACTTAAAGGAAAATTATGAAATTATCCACGCCTTAATTGAACAAGGAAAAGTGTTATCGGTTAGCACCATTACCCATGGCGGAATAGCAGAAGTTATCACCAAAAGCTGTATCGGAAATAAAATAGGATTTACATTTGAAAACGAAACCTTAGATTTATTTTATCCATACTATGGTTCTTTTGTAGTTGAACTAAAAGAAGGAGTAGAGATAGAAAAAGCAGAAGTTTTAGGTGTAACAACGAAAGAAGAAAAAATCGTTGTAAATACAGAAGTTTCCTTTGAATTAGATAATTTAATTAAGCTATGGGAGGCACCACTAGAAAAGGTATTCCCAAGCAAGGTTAAAGAAGAAGTGAAAAAAGCAAGCAATATTTTAAGTGATAAAACTTGTACCATTACTCGTAAAATGCCAATTACGAAACCACGAGTATTCATCCCAGTATTCCCAGGAACAAACTGTGAATATGATTCTGCTAAAGCTTTTGAAGATGCAGGGGCAATCGCTAATATGGTAGTATTTAAAAACCTAAAACCAGAGAACATAGCAGAGTCTATCGAAGTTTTTGCGAAAGAAATTGAAAAAGCACAAATTATCATGTTACCAGGTGGATTTAGTAGTGGAGACGAGCCAGACGGTTCTGGAAAATTTATAGGTGCTGTATTTAGAAATCCAAAACTGAAAGACCTAATTCATAAACATTTATATGAAAAAGATGGCTTGATGTTAGGAATTTGTAACGGTTTCCAAGCTCTTGTAAAACTAGGATTACTACCATATGGAGAAATTCGAGAAATGGACGATAAATCTCCAACTTTAACCTTTAATCAAATTGGAAGACATATGTCAAGAATGGTAGAAACAAAAGTAGTATCTAAATTGTCTCCTTGGTTTAGTGAAGTCGATTTAGGAGAACAATTTACGATTCCAGTTTCTCATGGAGAAGGAAGATTTATTGTAAATGAGGAATTGAAAAAACAATTGATTGAAAATGGTCAAATTGCAACTCAATATGTTGATTTTGATGGTAATGCTACTTATGATATCGCTTATAATCCAAATGGTTCTGTTGATGCCATTGAAGGTATTACCAGCCCAGATGGTAGAATTTTAGGTAAGATGGGACATAGTGAGAGATGCTATCGCGATATTTTGAAGAATATGCCAGGCAATATGGACCAAAAGATTTTTAGGTCAGGGGTTAATTATTATAGATAGGCGTTAAAAGGAGGAAGATAAGACAATGAGATTTGATTTATTAGACAAAAATCCAATTATTCTTCAAATAGGAGATATTAAATTGTCAAATACAGATGACACATTTGGAAAAGCAGAAGTAGTTAGTGGATATGAATATAATCCATTGTTAAATCCCAGAAACAATGTTGCATTTGGTAAACAAATTATTGCTGATATTGGTTATGGAGATTATAGATGTGGAACATCTATAAGTGATGGTGAAAATAGTATTTTATTAACTTATGGTGCTAATAGAATTAGTTCGAATGCTCAAAGTATGGCAATTGGATTTTTTGATGGTAAGCAGTATTTCTTTGTTGACGAGTCTTTTAGAGATATATATGGAAAAAATCCCGAATTATCAAAAAGAGATATACTAATTTGTGAATCACTTTGGAAAAGTAGCACAAAAAAGAAAACGATTATATATGAGGAAGAAGTATGTAAAAATCCAACTAAAAAAGAATTAGATTATTTTAATCAATTAATGAATAGCGTAGAAAGATTAGAACCAGCCTTTGAAGAAGAAAATCTAAAAGCATTAAAACGAAATCGAAGAAGAAGTAGTCATGAAGAACGATAAAAAGTAGAAAGGAAAGAAAAAATGGAGAACAATAAATATGTAACACCGTTATCTGGAAGATATGCAAGTGAAGAAATGAACCAGTTATGGTCAAACAACAGCAAGTATTCAACTTGGAGAAAACTATGGATAGCATTAGCAGAAACAGAAAAAGAACTAGGAATAGAGATAACAGATGAGCAAATTGAAGAAATGAAAGCCAATGTAGACAATATTGATTACGAAATGGTAAGCAAAAGAGAAAAAGAATGTAGACATGACGTTATGGCTCATGTCTACGAATTTGGACAAAAATGTCCAACCGCAAAGCCAATCATACACTTAGGAGCCACATCATGCTATGTAACAGACAACACAGATGTTATCTTAATGACAAAAGCATTGGAAATAGTAAAACAAAAATTAATCGTTGTTATTCATAACTTAAAAAACTTTGCGATTAAAAATAAAGGAGTAACTTGTTTAGGCTATACACACTTTCAACCAGCACAGCTAACAACCGTAGGGAAAAGAGCAACCTTATGGTTACAAGACTTATTAGAAGACTTAGAAGAACTAGAATTTGTACAAAGTCATATGAAACTACTAGGTTGTAAAGGAACCACAGGAACCCAAGAAAGCTTTATGAAACTATTTAAAGACGAAGAAAAAGTAAAACAAGTGGATGGTAAAATTGCAGAAAAAATGGGATTTGAAAAAGTTTATGCCGTATCTCGGACAAACTTATACCAGGAAATTAGACACAAGAGTCTTAAGTGTCTTATCCCAAATTGCTGGAAGCTGTTCCAAATTTGCCAACGATATGAGACTATTACAACATGAAAAAGAATTAGAAGAACCATTTGAAAAAGGACAAATTGGTTCCTCTGCTATGGCCTATAAAAGAAACCCAATGAGAAGCGAAAGAATCAACTCTTTAGCAAGACACGTGATGACCCTAACCATGGACCCTACCATTACAGCAGCAACACAATGGTTAGAAAGAACATTAGACGACTCTGCCAACAAAAGAATCTGTGTACCAGAAAGTTTCTTAGCAGTAGATGCCATCCTAATTCTATATGCTAATATCTCTAAAAACATAGTAGTATACGAAAACGTAATCAAAACCAACATGATGCAAGAATTACCATTCATGGCAACCGAAGAAATCTTAATGAATGCAGTATTAAAAGGTGGCGATAGACAAGAACTACATGAAAAAATCAGAATTTACTCAATGGAAGCAGGCAAACAAGTAAAAGAACTTGGAAAACAAAATGACTTAGTCGAAAGAATTGCAAATGACCAAACCTTTGGACTAACCAAAGAAGAAATCATGCAAGCCCTAAATCCAGACCACTTATGTGGTAGAGCACCAAAACAAGTCGAAGACTTTATTGCAGAAAGAGTAAATCCTATTTTAGAAAAATATCGTGATTTAATAAGTGAAGAAGAAGTGGAAGTAAATGTGTAAAGGAAGGGATTAGAGGGACGTTCCTTAAAATCCCGATTTTAGGGATTGGGGGGACAGTCCTTGAAATTAACTCTTAGTTAAGGAGAAAGAAAATGATAAAAAATATAATTTTTGATTTGTCAGAGGTCTTAATATCTCGGATATGCTGGTATACAAACATTAATCGAAAAGAAATATGGTATACCAGCCCAAGAATTCTTAGAAAGAAAAAAAGAAAAAAAGAAAAAAATGAACGATTTTTAGACTTAATGAGAGGAAACTTAACAGAAGAACAATATTGGGAAGAAATACTAGAAGGAATGAATTGGAACATCACCATAGAGGATTTAAAAGACACATCGAGAGAATACTTAAATCAACCAGTAGAAGGGACTAGGGAAATTGTTAAAGCTTTAAAGGGAAAATATCAATTGATATTACTAACAGACCATGTAAAAGGCTGGATGGAATATATTGAAGAACAAAATGAAGATATCAAGTTATTTGACAAAAAGATAGTTTCTTATGAACTAGGAAATGTTAAACCAGACAAAGAAACTTTCCCAAAGGTGTTAGATAAAGCACAAATAATAGCAGAAGAAACCTTGTTTATTGATGACCATGAAATTAATATTGAAAGAGCAGAGGAAGTAGGAATTCATGGAATTGTGTTTAAAAATGCTAAGCAATTAAAAGAGGACTTAGAAGAAAAATATTCAATTGTAGTAAATTAGAAGGAGATAGAAGGACTGTCCCCAAATCCCGAAAATAGGGATTTTAAGGAACGTCCCCAAAATCCCTGTTAAAAAGGAGAAAAAAGTATGAAAAAATGTTTATTATTAGGAAATGGTGGGCGTGAAGCGGTGCTAGCAGAACAAATAGGAAAAGGATTTGAATTATATGCTATTTTACCATATGCAAACCCATCTATTGTAGAAGAGGTTAAAAAATCTAATGGAAAGTATATAATAGGAGACCCATTTGATAAGGAATTGGTAAAGAAATTTGTTGAAGAAGAAGGAATTGAAGCTTGTGTTGTTAGCCAAGATAATTTATTACAAGAAGGAGCCATTGACCTAGCAAGAGAATTAGGGTTAAAGACATTTGGACCAACTTCTCAAGGGGCGAAAGTAGAGTGGAGTAAAACCTACGCATTAGAAATTGTAGAAAAATTAGCACCAGAAATGATTATTAAGAATGAAAGAATTTTTGACTTAGCTAAATTAGAAGAAGTTATGAAAAACTATGAAGATGATAGCTTTGTTGTAAAACCAGAAGGACTAACAGGAGGAAAAGGTGTTAAAGTAGGGGGCATTCACTTTAAAGGAAAACAAGAAGGGTTTGAATATGCCAAAGAATGCTTAGCAGCAGATGGAAAAGTCATTGTACAAGACAAAGTAGAAGGTAGAGAATTTACGGTTATGGCATTAACAGACGGAAAAAATATCGTAGTAACACCAACCACTTTTGACTATCCATACCGTTTTGATGAAGATAAAGGACCAGGAACTGGTGGTATGGGCTGCTTAAGCTTTGAAAATGGACTATTACCATTTTTAGAGCAAAAAGACGTAGATGAATGTGCAAAATTAATTCAAGATACCATCGAATATGTCAATAAAGATAGCTTAGAATTTACAGGTGTTATCTATGGAGGTTTCTTCAAATGTAAACAAGGAATTAAATTCATAGAATTTAATGCTAGATTTGGAGACCCAGAAGCAATCAATGTATTAAATTCATTAGAAACACCATTTGCAGAAGTAATGGAAAACATTTGGGAGCAAAAATTATCAACTGAAAATTGTAAATTCAAAAAAGACTATACCTTTATGGTGTATGTAGTAAGTCCAGATTATGCCATTCAAAATGCAGAACCAATGGAATTCACCTTAAATACAGAAGCAATAAAAAGCAAAGGAGCAAAAATCTATTTTGCAAGTACAAAACCAGTAGAAGGTAATCGTTATATGTCAGTTGGAACTTCTAGATTATTTGGTGTTTTCACCAATGGAAAGACCTTAGAAGAAGCAAAACAAAAAGCATATGATGCAATGGAAAATAATATTGACGAAAAGCTAGATTACAGAAAAGACATTGGAGAAATTTACGAACACTAAAAAAGGATAGGGATTAGGGGGACGTTCCTTAAAATCCCTGTTTCTGGGACAGAGGGGACACTCTTTAAAAAAATAGGCACAAGGACTGTCCCTTAAATCCCTAAAAGAGGGATTTTAAGGAACGTCCCCCTAATCCCTCCTCTGCTTAGCAAATCGGTTTAGTACTTCGATTAGCTGGATTTTCTCGGCAGCTTGTACTTTGCAAGAAACATCTTCCGCTGTGTCAGTAGGCAAAACCTCAACTTTAGCTTGACTAATAATGGCACCTTTATCATACTCATGATTTACAAAATGGATGGTGGCACCAGTAACTTTTTCTTTGGCTTCAACAACAGCTTCATGAACGTGCATGCCATGCATTCCCTTACCTCCGGAATTTTGGTAGTAAAGAAGGGTGAGTATTGATAATGGTATAATTATCAAGAAGTTTTGGACCAATCATTTTTAAGTAGCCAGCAAGTACAATTAGGTTAATTTCATATTTAGAAAGTACATTAGATAATTCTAAGTCTCTTGCTTCGAACTTCTTGTTTTGAATAATATAGGTATCTATATTATTGTTTTCCGCACGTGTTAAAGCATAGGCATTTGGATTATCGGAAATAACTAAATCAATTTTAGCTTCTAGTTGATGGCTATTTATACTGTCAATAATAGCTTGCAAAGTGGAACCATTGCCAGAAGCAAATACAACTAAATGGTACATATGATTACCTCCTAAATTTATCTATTGGTAGTTTAGCACAAAAAAAGGAGGAAAGTCAAATCTAACTTACGAAAAGGCATAAGTGGTACCTGTCCTAGAAGGTGCCAAAACAAAAAAGAAAGGATAAAAGAAAATGTTTGATAAAGTAAAAGAAGAATGTGGAGTATTTGGAATTTATTCTAAAGAAGCAAAAGAGGATTTAATAGGACAAGTTTGTGTGGGCTTGTCAGCCTTACAACATAGAGGAGAGGAAAGCTGCCGGAGTTGCTATTAATGAAGATGGTATTATTCATTTTCATAAAGATGTTGGTTTGGTTTCAGAAGTTTTTACCAAAGAGGTTCAAACTAGTATGCCACAAGGAAAGATGGCAATTGGTCATGTGCGTTATTCTACAACGGGGACTAGTAAAAAGGAAAATGCACAGCCAATGGTGGTAAGACATAAAAAAGGAAATTTAGCAATTGTCCATAATGGAAACTTAACAAATGCAGTGGAGTTAAAAAGAGAATTAGAAGAGCAAGGTGCAATTTTTACAACAACAAGTGATACAGAAATTATTTGTCATGTTATTGTAAGAGAAAGGTTAAAAACAGGTTCTATTGAAGATGCTGTTAAAAATACTATGAAAATTATAAAAGGAGCTTATTCTCTTTTGATTTTATCTCCACAAAAAATGATTGCTGTAAGGGATCCACAAGGATTTAGACCACTTTGTATAGGACATTCAGGGGAAGATATTGTATTTGCTTCTGAAAGCTGTGCTTTAGATATTATGGGAGCGACCTTTGACCGTGATATTGAGCCAGGAGAAGTAGTAATAGTGGTTAATAATGAAGTGCTAAGTGAAAAGTTTTTGCCAAATGAGAAAAAAGGTGCCTGTGTATTTGAATATATTTATTTTGCAAGACCAGATTCAACTATTGATGGTATTAATGTGCATCTTTTCCGTGAAGAAGCAGGAAGATGTTTGGCGAAACAAGCACCTGTGGATGCTGATATTGTAGCCTCTGTTCCAGACTCTGGAAATGATGCAGCACTTCGGTTATTCAAAAGAGTCTAAAATTCCTTATGATTTTGTCTTTATCAAAAGTAAATATATTGGAAGAACTTTTATCCAAAATACACAAAATAAAAGAAAAAAATTGGTGAATTTAAAGTTAAATCCTTTGAAACATACGGTAAAAGATAAAAAAATAGTTTTAGTAGATGATTCTATTGTAAGAGGAACAACCATTACTAGAATTATTAAATCATTAAAGGCTGCGGGCGCAAAAGAAGTTCATATTAGAGTAGCGTCTCCTGCTTTTGTGGATGTTTGCTACTTTGGAACAGATGTAGATAAACGAGAGAATTTGATTGCACATGGTAAGACGGTAGAGGAGATTAGACAAGAGATTGGTGCAGATACTTTGGAATATCTTAGCTTGGATAGCTTAAGAGAGATTACAAAGGGGTGTAAGGTAGATGGCTTTTGCGATGGTTGTTTTACTGGTAAGTATCCAATTGAGGTGCCAAAAGAGATTGATAAGGATAAGTTTGAAAAGATACAGTTTTAGGACTGTATCCTTTTTTGATAATTTTTAATAGAAAGTTATGAAAAGGCTTGACAAATACAAACAAGTGTTTTAAACTATATTTAGTTTAAAACAAGGATGTGAAAATATGGAAAAGGAAATACAAATAATAAATAATGAAGGAATTAAAAATTTGATATATACAGTACGAGGAAAACAGGTTATGTTGGATAGTGATGTAGCTATGTTATTTGAATATGAAACAAAAGACCTTAATAGAAATGTAAAAAAATAATATCGAGAGATTTCCAGAATATTACTGTTTTCAATTAACAGAAGAAGAGTATAAAGTTTTAAGGTGCAAAAATTTCACCTTAAACAAAAAAGGAAGAGGACAACATCGTAAATATCTCCCTTATATATTTACGGAGTACGGAATTACAATGTTAGCAGGCTTATTAAAAAGTGAAGTTGCAATTAATATGAGTATAAGAATTGTAAATACATTTATTGAAATAAGAAAGCTTATAGTTTCCAAGGGAAATATATATGATAGAATAACAAATGTAGAGTATAAATTATTAGAGCAAGATGAAAAGTTTGATATAGTATTTGACCAATTGCAAAGCAAAAAAGAACAAGAATTCAAACAAAAAATATTTTTTGATGGACAAATTTATGATGCATATAGCCTAATAATTGATATTATTAAAACAGCTAAAAACAAAATTTTAATCATAGACAATTACATAAACGACAGTATTTTAAAAATGTTAGCAAAGAAAAACAAAGGGGTAGAAGTTATTATATTAACATCGAAAAATACTGAATTAAACAAATTAGATATCAATAAATTTAATCAACAATATCCAACACTAAAGTTAGCAACAACCAACCGTTTCCATGATAGATTTATGGTAGTAGACGATAAAGAACTATATCATATAGGGGCATCTTTAAAAGATTTAGGTAAGAAATGCTTTGCCATATCAAAAGTAGAAAATGAGGCAATGGTAGATTTAATAAAAAATGCGAGTTAGTAAAAGAGGTGAGATTAAAAATGATATATTTAAAAAAATTTGAATTGCTAGATAAAGAAGATTGGAGTGGTTATCCTTTTCATATCTTCTTAGAAAAAGAATTTTATCATATAGAATTTGAGCCAATCACAATCTTTTATGGAAATAATGGTTCCGGAAAGTCGACTTTACTTAACATTATAACAGAAACAATTAATAAGGATAAAAAAACAATTAGAAGAAAAGACAATCTAGTAAAAACAGAATATTTTGATAGATATATAAACGAATGTAAATATTACATAGAAAATGATATTCCTTTAGGAAGTAAAATGATTTGTAGTGAAGATATATTTCAAAATATTTTACAAAAGCGAAAGGAAAATCAAGAAAAAAATAAGCAAAGAGAAGATTTGCAAGAACAATATAGGCAATATAAATATAATCCTATCGATTATACTTCTTTAGAAGCATTAAGTGTTTCAGTTGAGACAAGAAAGAAAACGCAAAGTAAATTCATAAAAAGTAGGATAGAAGAAAATGTAAGAGAATTTTCTAATGGACAAACATCATTAGAATTTTTTGATAAAGAATTAAAAGAAGAGGGTGTATATTTGATTGACGAGCCAGAAAATAGTTTGTCACCAAAGCTTCAAATTGAATTAATACAATTAATATTAGAACTAAGCCGATTTTTTAAATGTCAATTTATAATAGCAACACATTCTCCATTTTTGTTATCTATTCCAGATGCTAAAATATATGACTTAGATGCAAGGCCTACTGTAACAAAACAATGGTACGAATTAGAAAATATGAAAATCTATTATCAGTTTTTCAAACAAAATAAAGATAAATTTGAAGTTGAAGTAGGACAAGTATAGGAAATATGGCGTCATACAATTTGGAGGAAAGATTAATTATGGAAAAAATTAAGATATGCAATAACATTGAAGAAGTAAAAGAGTATCTGATGAAATACAAAGATTTATATATATGTTTATATATAGCAGATAAAACAGAAGAAGCATGGGATATTTCAACAAGTAGAGTATATATGAATCAAGTAAATAGTAAATTTATGTATTTACCTGTGAACATAAAAAAGGAAACAGGGATATGATTAGAAAAATATATGAATTAGCAGAAGAAAGTAATCAAATAATAGCAATTAACCAATCTCAACCACATAAGAGCAATTCTGTGTTAAGAGACTATTTTAAGGACAAAAAAATCCCTAAAAATGTTGATTCGTTAATAAAAAATAAAGATAATCAATTAGTTTGCTATAATCTCAATAGTACAGCTTTTACTGGTTGGTTTGAAGAAAATGTAACTACATTCAATCAAAAAATAGTGGTTATCAAGAAATGATTATGAATTATTAGAAAAGATTAAAGAAACGATAAAAATAGAGATACCTACATTTGAAAAATTTTTAGAATTAGTGAAAAAAGCATCATAGTATAGATGTCATTACAGATAATAAGTAGCAAATTTTATAGTAAGAGGAAAATAAGTTTGGGGTTCCAATTTGGAACCTCAAACTTAAAAATCTTTTCCTGTAAGAATTTTATAAGCTTCTTTATATTTGTTAACAGTTGTAGCAATTACCTCGTCTGGAATTGGAGTTCCAGATTCTGGGTCATAACCAGTAGATTTAATCCAGTCACGAATATATTGTTTATCAAAACTCTTTTGGGATTTTCCTACCTCATAATCATTTGCTGGCCAAAATCTACTAGAATCTGGAGTTAAAACTTCGTCACCAATTACTAAATTGTTATTTTCGTCAAGACCAAATTCAAATTTTGTATCAGCAATAATAACACCTTTTGTGGCAGCATATTGGGCACATTTTGAATAAATTTCAATTGTTTTACTGCGTAATTCTTCTGCTAAGTCTTTGCCAATTAAATGACAAACCTCTTCAAAAGAGATATTTTCGTCATGTCCTTCAGCAGCTTTTGTTGTTGGAGTGAAAATTGGTTCAGGTAATTTTTGTGATTCTTGTAAGCCTTCTGGCAATTTAAGACCACAAACAGTACCATTTTCTTGGTAGCTTTTCCAACCAGAACCAGTGATATAGCCTCTAACAATACATTCCACTGGAATCATTTTTAATTTTTTAACTAACATACTTCTTCCTTCAAATTCTTCTGTTTGGAATTCTGCTGGAAAGTCTTTTAAATTAGTTGATATAACATGATTTGGGATAATATCCTTAATATAGTCAAACCAAAAGGCAGAGATTTGGTTTAAAATTTTTCCCTTTTCTGGAACAGGACTTGGTAAAATATAGTCAAAAGCAGAAATTCTGTCAGAAACAACAAGTAAAAGCTTGTCATCGTCTACCTCATAAATTTCACGAACTTTTCCACTACTAATTTTTTTCATAATAAAACCACCTTTACTATATAAATTATTATTTTTTTCTACATGTCAGATAAATAAGCCTCATAGCCTAAAGATTGTAGTTTTTCGTCTTTATTAGATACAGCTGTTTTTAAAGAATTTTTAAAATCAGCTAATTTGTTTTTTAATTCTTCATTTCCAACTGCTAAAATAGAGGTTGCTAAAATACCAGCATTTTTAGCCCCATTAATAGCAACTGTTGCAACTGGAATACCAGATGGCATTTGAACAATTGAATATAAAGAATCAACCCCACCTAATGTTTTGGTATGGATAGGAATACCAATGACTGGAATGGTTGGAAGCATTGCTGCAAATACGCCTGGTAAATGAGCAGCACCGCCAGCTCCTGCAATAATTACTTTTACACCATTTTCTTTTAAAGTTTTGGCATATTCGGTTGCTTTTTCTGGCGTACGATGAACGGAAAGGATTTTCATTTCATAAGAAATGCCCATTTGTTCTAAGAATTTAGCACAATCTTTCATAATTGGTAAATCAGAATCACTTCCCATAATGATAGATACATCAATGTTTTTCATAATTTCCTCCTTGTTTAGATATCAAATCTTCCAAATTTCTTGATTTAAGTGTATTATAATACAAAAATATTAGAAAAAGCAATCTTTTTTTGAAATTTAAATTAATAGGTAAGGCAAACTAGAAAAAAAGTGAATTCATAAAATAAGTTGACTTAATTCTTATTTATTGCTAAAATACAAGTGAGAAAATGAGAATACTATCAGTTAAAGTTAAACAATAACACAAAAGAAAGCAGGGATTGGATGGGAAATATAACAAATATAAGAAAAAAGGAAGATGGAATTACTTTAATTGCCTTAGTGATAACTATAATTATTTTATTAATTTTGGCAGGGGTATCAATTCGGGGCACTAACAGGGGAAAATGGAATTTTACGGAAAATCAGTAAAAGCCAAAGAAGAGCAATTAATCAATCAATATAAAGAAGAACTTAATTTAATTATTTTAGATGAAATAGCCGAAAGAAAAATAGAAACCAAAAAAGAATTAATGGTAGAAAGTTTAGATAAAAAAATAAGTCAAAAAGATTGGGTAAAAGAGCCAATTATCAAATATAATGAAAACTACGAACCACAAAGTCAGTACGAAGGAAGCATGTATTTATTAGTACAAAGCAAAGATGGTTATGAGTTTTTAATTAAAGTAGATAATAAAAATAATTTTGCAGAGATTGTAAATGCTGGTAAGAAGACAGAAAAAACATATATTGTAACCTATTCTCCTAATGAAGGGAAAGGAGAAGAAGAACAAGTAGAAGTAAGACAAGGATTTTCTATTTCGTTAAAAGAATGTAACTATCATAAAGATGGTTATAAATTTGGTGGTTGGTGTGAAGATGCCGATGGAAAGGGAAAAAGATATTCTCCGAATGCAACCTACAAACCAGAAAAAGACATTACCTTATACGTCATTTGGGAAGAAGATAGAGAAGTACCAGAATATTGGGAAATGATAGACAAAACAGATAGTGAGTGGCATAATTATGGCAATGCAAAAATAATGGAACCAAAACTAACAGGGAAAATGAGTGCCATAAAATATGTAGGAGAAAACCAAACAGGAAACAAATGGGCAAATGCTATAACAAAAGACGGAAGTATGTGGGTATGGATACCAAGATATGCTTACAAAATAACAAGTGGACATCACAGTAATACAGCAGGGACAATAGAAGTAGCATTTTTAGACACAAGTAACAATTTCCTAAATGGAGAAACGGGAGAATTAACGACAAACCCAAATGAAACAGGAGCAGGAATTACAAAATGGTTGGTGCACCCAGCATTTACATCAAATGCTACCAATGGAGGAGGCTTTGGAGAAATCGAAGGACTATGGGTTCGGAAAGTTTGAAACAACAGGAACGGCTAGCGACTTAAGTGTAAAACCTGGAGTTACCAGCTTAAGAGGTAGGACAATCAATCAAATATATAAATTAGCAATAGCAAGCAAATTTGAAGAAACAGTAACCTTACGAAGTCATATGGCAAAAAACAGTGAATGGGGAGCAATTGCTTACTTAGGTCATAGTCAATATGGAACGAATGGAAAAAAAGTAGAACAAAATACAGATACTAATTATTCTACAGGAGGAAATAATAACAAAGAAACTATTTATACAACCAATAAAACCCAAAGCACCACGCATAATCGGGACAGGAGTATATGACTTAAATGGAGGAGCATGGGAATATATAGCAACCTATGTTAATAATGGTGGAAATGATTTGGCTACTTATGGAGGAACGGAAAGTGGAGATTTATATGGAGCAAATGAGGAAGTAAGAGCAAAGAGTACAGCCTATAAAACGGTATATGAAGGAAATGGAAATCAAAGTTCAGATTATATAACTGCTAAACAATATAAAGGAGATGCAGTGTACGAGACATCAAATAGCCACAGCAATTTGAACGGTTCGTGGTTTTCGACAGGCGCAGTCTTTCCGACGTCAACTTATCCATTTTTTCATCGTGGTGCTCACTTTAGTAATGAAAATAATGGTATGTTCTATTTTGGAGCTATTATAGGTGCACTCGATAGTGGAGGCTCATTTCGTCTAGTTCTAGTTCCTTAGAATTTAAAACATAAATAAATTTATCAAAAAAAGCAAGAGAAAAATAGAAGGATGAAACGATAAGACTAAAAGATGTTTTGAAAAACCAAAGCATCTTTTTTCATATCCGTTAAAAAACTTTAATATACATGTAATAATAAAAAAATGGAGGAAGAAATATGAAAAACATAAAATACGGATTAATGGGGATTTTAGTAATTGCCATATTTTCCTTAAGTATCTTATCAGCCAAAACAAAAGAAAAAGAAATCCAAACCAACAGTGAAGCAAAAACCACAAGCAACCAAAAAATAGGGTGGGGCATTAAAAGAAACGATAAGCATGAACAGCCAGACGTAGGAGCAGCGAACAAAAAAATATTAGAAGAAAACAAAGGAATTTGCCTAGGAAACAAAGACAAAAAAAGTCTATACTTAACCTTTGACGAAGGTTATGAAGCAGGTTATACACCTAAGCTACTAGAAACCTTAAAACAAAATGACGTAAAAGCTGCCTTTTTTATTACAGCACACTTTGTAAACACTCAGCCAGAACTAGTTAAACAAATGATAGACGAAGGGCATACCATAGGAAATCATACCGTTAATCATAAAAGCATGCCAGAATTGACAGACGAACAAATTACAAAAGAAGTCATGGAATTACACCAAGTAATCAATGAAAAATTTGGATACGAAATGAAATACCTAAGACCACCCAAAGGAGAATACAGTGAAAAAAGCCTGCAAGTAACCAATCAATTAGGTTACACAACCGTTATGTGGTCATTTGCCTATGAAGACTGGAATGAAGACAAACAACCAGAGGAAACCGCCTCCAAAAAGAAAATAGTAGACAACTTACACAATGGAGAAATCATGTTATTACATGGCAATTCCCAAACCAACACAAATGTGCTAGATGCGGTTATAAAAGAGGCCAAAAACATGGGATATGAATTTAAAACATTAGATGAATTTGAATAATGTGCAATTGGGGACGTTTCTTTTTTCACATTGGTGCAAATTAAGATGTGTTGCCGATTGCACCAATGTGAAAAAAGAAACGTCCCCAATTGCACCTTAGAAAGGATAGAGATAAGTTATGAAAAAGCGAAATTACAATAAAATAGATAAGATATTAGAAATGCCACAAGAGGTATGCTCAAATATTCCTAAAATTACGATAACAGGTTTTGATGAAATGGTAATTGAAAATTTTAAAGGAATATTAGAGTATGAAGAGTTTTTTGTTAGAATTAATACTCATATAGGTATTATTAATATCAATGGGTTCAATTTGAATTTGGAAAATATGACAAATGACGATATTAAAGTAACGGGAAAACTAGAAAGCGTGGAGATGGAAAGAACCGTAGATTAAGAAGGTAAAGCAAGAAAGGATTTAATGCAAAATGATAATAAAGATATTGATTGGTTATGTGATAGGTTATTTAAGTGTTACTGTAGAGGGATATTATATTGAAAGATTTATCAATATGTGTAGAAGTAATAAAATTACGATTTGGCATTTGAAAAGGAAAAAAGAAGTGAATTTAAGTTTTCGCATGGAAACGTACGAGTTTAAGCGAGTTTGCCAAATTGCTAAAAAGACAAAATGTAAAGTGAAAATAGAAGCTAAGAAAGGGCTTCCTTTTGTGTTACATCGTTATAAAAAAAGAAAGATATTTTTTGTTTTGCTTATTATCATGTTGCTTTTAAGTATAGTATCCTCAAATTTTGTATGGAATGTGGATATTAAAGAAGAAAATGGAAAGGAATTAGAAAATATAGCAGAAGACATTGAAGAAGCGGGATTAAAAATGGGAGAACTAAAATCTAAAATTGATACCAAAGAAATTATTAATAAAATTCGATTACAAAGAAAAGATATTGCGTGGATGGGAATTGAATTAAAAGGTACCAATGCTATTGTTAAAGTGGTAAAAGCAGACGAAAAACCAGAGATTATAAATGACGAGGAATATTGTAGCATTGTTTGTGATAAAGCAGGAGTTATCACAAAAATCAATGCACAAACAGGAACGGCAAATGTTCAAGTAGGAGATACCGTAAAGGAAGGAGAAAACTTAATTAATGGATGGATGGAAGGAAAATATACAGGAATTCGCTATGTACATGCCAAAGGAGAAGTGCAAGCAAAGGTATGGCATACAAAATATAAAAACATGCCGTATCATACTACGGAAACAGAGGAAACAGGACAAATTGAAAATAAATATAGCATAAATTTTAATAATTTTAAAATAAATTTGTCAAAAAAGCTTTCAAAATTTGAAATTTATGATACAATAGAAACGGAAAACAAAATGAAACTATTTTCAAACTTTTATTTACCAATTTCGATTGAAAAAACTACCTATAAAGAATTAGCTAAAAAAGAAAAAACATATGAAATGGAAGAAGCTAAAAACTTAGGGATAAAGCAATTACAAGAAGAATTGGATAACGAAATTGAAGACAAACAAGCAATTGTTGGCACAAATATTAATACCTATGAAAAAGAAGGAAGTATTGATGTTTATGTTACATATGAAGTTTTGGAAAATATAGGGACGAAGGAAAAAATCGTGTTTTAGGAAGGATGAGAGTTTCAAATGGAAGAAAGAAGTCTAAAAATAACAGGAGCAGACAAAACATTTTTTAACAAAATAACCAGCACATTAACCAGAATATTAATTCCAACAAGGATAGGAATTAATGGTATGTTAATTTCTAGGAAAAGAAACAACATGCTAAAAAACTTTGAAGCCTATACCTTAGATAGTGAAAATTATGATAACGAAGAAATAGAAAAAAAATATGATGTAGCCTACGAAGCATATTTAGGAGCACTTGACAAATATGTTATGGACTCTATTTACAAAAAAGTAAAAAACCGGAACAGCAAGTGAATTTGAAAAAAATGCACTAGCCAAATATTATGAAGTAACCAGTTTAAAAGAAAGTGAATACATCGAATATAAATATAGAAAACAAAAATACCTAATTGAATTAGACTACCAAGGAATTAAAGTAGATGGAAAAGAAAAAATAGCAGAAAGATATAACCAATTTTATATTTCTAAAATGGACACATTATATAAAGCAATCCTAAAAAATTACTCTATCAAAATAGCAGACAACACAAGTAGCTATGACTCTTCAAAAGAATGGATTTACACAAAAATATTCTATACCTTAGAAGAATACATCCAAAATATACTATCCTTAAAAATAGAAAACAACTATGACGAAACCATAAAAGATGTAGTAACAGAATATGAAAAATATCAATCCTATGAAGTAGGAAAACTAGACACCAAAGATAACATCGAAAAAAATATGGTATTGCTTGGTATTAGTAGGAAATTATTTACCCACAGCTTACCATTAATTGTAGCAGAGCAATGTTATGAAAAATTATTAAAGGATGCAAGAGTATTAGTGCAAGATACCAAAATGGCAGCCAAAAGAGAAAGAGCATACTCTATGCTAATCAACCTAATTGAAGACTACAACATCAAGTTATTATCCACAAAAGTATATTGGGATACCCAAAAAGAAAAAGACAGTTACAAAGCCTTTTGGAATAAATACAAAGAAATAACCAAGTTAAAAGAAACAGACTTCATAGAATACGTAAAACAAAAAGAAATCCTATTCATGAAAGACGACATGAAAAAATTAGGAAAAGATAAAACAGACTATTCTAAAATTATGACATACTATAAAAGAAAATTAGTAGATTACGGAGCTATGAAACAAATAAGAAACACATTTAAATCAAAAGGAAAATACATAAAAGTTAAGGAAGTCGCATAGATATGTATGAAGTGCTATATGAGCAAGTAGAACCAAAAAAAGAATACGAAGAAATAATTAAGAAAGTACTAGCAAAGTGTTTTGAAGAAGAGAGCTTAGAAAATTCGAAGCTCTCCATAACCATAACCTTAACAATTCCAAAAAGAATACAACAAATAAACAAGGAATATCGAGGAATTGATAAAGAAACAGATGTACTTTCTTTTCCTATGTTTGAAGGAACAGAGCTAAAGCAAAAGATACAAAAACAAGACTTTGAGCACGAAGACATTTTAGGAGATATCATTATTTCCATCGAGCGTGTAGAAGAGCAAGCCAAGGAATATGACCATAGTTTTGAAAGAGAATTAAGCTATATGTTAGTCCATGGATTCTATCACTTGATGGGGTATGATCATATCGAAGAAGCGGACAAGATAAAAATGAGACCAAAAGAAGAAAAAATCTTAGCTGATTTAAAAATTAGCCGAGATACAAAGGAGGAGATTTAAATGGGGCGGAAAAAGAGTAAAAAAAAGTAACAAGAAAAATGGAACCAAAATATTAATCATTGTTTTAATCATCTTTATTATAGGAGCAGGAGGAGTACTGGGTTATAACATTATAAAAGATAAAAACAAACAAGAAGTAGCAGTAGAAGACGAAATCGTAGAAGAAACAATACCAGAAGAAAAACAAGTACAAATCTTTAAAGGCAATGATAGACCATTTGCCATTATGATAGACAACCATAGTGATGCGTGGCCACAAGCAGGTTTGCAAAAAGCCTATATGGTATATGAAATTGTGGTAGAAGGCGGAGAAACCAGATTAATGGCATTATTTAAAGGTGCAGATGTTCCAAAAATAGGGCCAGTAAGAAGTGCAAGACATTACTTTTTAGACTATGCCATGGAAAATGATGCTATTTACACACATTTTGGAGAAAGCCCACAAGCAGATAGTGATATTAAAAAATATAGTATCCATGAAATCGATGGAATTGCAGAAGATGGAACTACATTTTGGAGAGTAAAAGATAAAGCCTCTCCACATAATGCAGTAACCAGTATAGAAAAACTAAAAACATCAGCTCAAAATAAAAAATATAGAACTACATCTAGCGAAGCAAGTGTTCTAAACTATGTAACAGACGAAGTAGAATTAGAAGATGGGCAAGCAGCAACAAGTGTAACCATTCCACATTCTCAATTACAAACGGTAAAATACGTTTATGACGAACAAAACAAAGTATATCAAAGACAGGCAAGAGGCAAACAACAAACCGATTGGGACACCAAAGAACCAATCACCACCAAAAACATTATTATAACTTTCTGTGAAAACTACACATTACAAGACAAAGAAAACAAAGGAAGACAAGGCTTAAAAAATATAGGAACCTTTGACGGCTATTACATAACCAACGGTAAAGCTATTAAAATAAAATGCATCAAAAAGGCAAGAGAAGAAAAAACAGTTTACCAAGACTTAGAAGGAAATGTAATCAACGTAAATGACGGAAATACTTTTGTAAACATCTGTCCAACAGGAGCTAATGTAACCTTAGAGGGATTTTAAGGAACGTCCCCAAAATCCCTTTTTAGAAAGGAGCCAATAATATGAATATTTATGATACAGCAAATCAACTAGCACAAGAAATTAAACAATCACCAGAATATAACAATTATAAAATGGCAAAACAGGCCTTAGATTTAAATACTAGTTTAAAGGAAAAAATGGCGAAGTTTGAACAAAAAAGATATGAAACACAATTACTTGCTATGCAAACAGGAAAGCAGGATGAAGAGAAGTTAAAAGAAATGCAAGACCTATATGCAGAATTAATTGAAATTGCTGATGCCAAAAGGTTTTTCGAAGCAGAAACAAAGTTTAATATTGTAATTGCTGATGTTAATAAAATAATTGGCGAAGCAATTCGCGATGTGATACAATAAAAGTGGATTGTATAAATATAACAAATTCACCAGTAAAATAGAAGAAATGGAGTAATAAAAATGGAATTTGTTATAGTAAGTATCATAGCTTTAATGGCAACGATTATTTTGAAATATGTATTTGATTATAAAATGAAAGAATTGAAACACATAGGAGATGACGAAGAATTAGATAACCTAGCAAAAGCATATCCAAGTAATATTGAAATGTGCCAAGAATATCTTAAAAAATTAGGAAATGAAAAAGTAAAGATAGAAGAAAATGAAGGAGTAGAGGCAAGTTTATATATTGCCATAACCGATAAGATTTTAATTGCGAATATTCAAAAAAGTTATACGAGGTTACAAACCATTGCTCATGAATGCTTACATTCGATACAAAGTAGGAAATTATTGTTATTTAATTTTGCCTTTTCTAACCTATATTTGCTTTACTTTATAGTAATTTGCGGACTATTGGTTTTTAAGATATTACCCTATAAAATGATGTTTATAGCTATCTTTTTAATACTTAGCCTAATATATTATGCGGTAAGAGTTTTTTTAGAAAATGATGCTATGATAAAAGCAAGATATTTAGCTAAAAGTTATATGGAAGAAAAGAGGCTCTCTTCTAAAGAAGAGATAGAAAAGCTAGTTAGCCGGATTTGATAAAATCAATAAGGCAGGTATTAAGTGTATTAATTATCATTTTTTTATGGAAATTATGATAAAATTAATGATTATGACTGTTCTTAGTTTTGTTTTTTAAGAAAAGACTAAGAAAAAACCAAGGAGTACTATTTGTAAAAAAGTATCCTTGGTTTTGTTTTATTTTAATCTTCTGTTTTTAAATCATTATCTTGCAATAAAGAATTTAACATCTTAGGGTAAATAGCAGAAGCATTTTGTCTCCAATTATCGACAATACGTTTTGCTCTATCACGAGAGCCAGCAATTGTTTTTACTGCAAAAATAGTTTCATTATTTTCAACGATTTTACATTTTATGATATATTCATTTTCGTTTTTGGGAGTAAATTCTGCAATAACAGAAGATTCTTCTTCAATATTAGGAAATTCTTTGGCAAAAATATTATCTGCTTTTAATTTCATAATTCCTGGTAACACGTCTTGGGTAAGAGTGTATGCATCATTTCCTTTAGAAGTGATTTTTATAACACATTCGTCTTCTTTTGTATAACTACCTACTAAATTGGAATTTATTAAATCTGTTAATACTTGTTTAAAATAAAAATAATTCATGTCATTAATAGAGGTAATAATTTTAAACAAGTTGTCTTGTCTAATTTCTCCTTTGATAAGATTTAATAGATATAAGATTAATACCTTATTTTCAGCCAAAGTAGTAGTATTGCTTGAATTTGAACTCATAACAGCACTTCCTTACTTTTTTTGTAATTATATCATATTTTATAGAGAATGTAAAATAAATAAATGCAAAATGGTTAAAATAGTGATATAATGTTAAAAAAATAATGAAAAGGAAGTGTTAGGTGAAGATGAAAAAAGGGAAAGTAGTTTTAGTGGGAACCCGGATTTGTGGGAATGAGTATGGCATATTCTATGCTAAATAGAGGAGGAATTGATGAGCTTGTTTTAATTGATATTGATAAAGAGAAAACCAAAGGTGAGGAAATGGACTTGTCACATGGATTGCCATATGCTCCACAAAAGATGCTTATTAAAGCAGGAGACTATGAGGAGTGTAGAGATGCTGAAGTTGTAGTAATAACGGCAGGAGTGGCTCAAAAACCAGGGCAAACAAGATTAGAGTTAGCCCAGGTGAATACAAAAATCATGAAACAAATTACAAAATCAATTATGGCAAGTGGATTTAATGGTATTATTATTGTGGCAAGCAACCCAGTAGATTTGATGGCTTATGTGGTTTGGAAAGTATCTGGTTTGCCAAAAAATAAAGTGATTGGTTCAGGAACCGTGCTAGATACAGCAAGATTACGTTATTTAATGGCAGATTATTTGAAAATATCTAGTAAAAATATTCATGCCTATATTATGGGGGAACATGGCGATTCTTCTTTTGTTCCTTGGGAACATGCTTATGTTGGTTGCAAAAAAGTAAAGGACATTATGAAGGATGGAGACCATCCAATGGAGGATTTAAAAAAGATACATGAAGGGGTAGTAAATGCAGCTTATGAAATTATTGCTAAGAAAAAAGCTACGTATTACGGAATTGGAATGGCACTAAACCGTTTGGTTCGAGCAATTTTAGATAATGAAAATTCTATCTTAACGGTTTCTACTTATTTAGAAAATCAGTATGGGCAAAATGATGTTTATATTGGCGTGCCTGCTGTTATTAATGAAAATGGAGTACGTGAGCTGATTGAACTGAATTTAAATGAGTATGAACAAGAAAAGCTAGATAATAGTTGTAATTTAATTAAGCAAATGCGAAAAGGATCTATTGAGAAGATAATGAAAGAGGACTAAAGAAATAGAAATAATTAAAGGGAATTAATATGGTAAAAGTAACCATGTTACATTTATAAGTAACTAGGTTACTTTTTTAGTAGTCAATACAAAAACCAAAATATTACAAATTTGTAAAAAGATGTTGACATACGGCTGTAAGCGTTGTATAATATATAGGCATGAATAAATAAGCGTTGAAACCAAATGTGGCTACATCCTTACGGAAAAGTAGGATGGAGGGAACTTTGGCGGAGTATGTTATGGCAAAGACCAGGCGGTAAGAAAATGTACTTATCCCAAAATTATCATGCAATTTTTGGGTTTTTATAAAGGTGATATTCAAAACACCAGAGTGCGTTCTAACTTGCCAAGGTAATTTATTGCTAGTTAGTGCATAAACACTAAAATAGCAAAGAACATTTTAAAAAGAAGGAGGGAAAATTACAATGGCAAACACAATAGCAACAAGTGAAAAAATTAGAATAAGACTAAAAGCTTATGACCATGTAGTTTTAGATCAGTCTGCTGAAAAAATAGTAGATACTGCTAAGAAAACAGGAGCAAAGGTATCAGGTCCTATTCCATTACCAACACAAAAAGAAGTCGTAACAATCTTACGTTCTCCACACAAATACAAAGACTCAAGAGAGCAATTTGAAATGAGAACCCATAAAAGAGTAATCGATATTCTTTATCCAACACAAAAAACAGTTGACAGTCTAATGAAATTAGAATTACCAGCTGGTGTTGATATAGAAATTAAGCTATAAGTTAGCGAGGAACGAGCTTTACTTAGAGCTTACGCAATGGAACGAAGTGACATTGTGAACCTTATAAAAAAGAACTACATAGATATGTGTAGCAGCAAAAACCAAGCTGAAAACCAAAAGGATTCAGCCAATAGTTAGGAGGAAAGAAAGAAATGAAAGGAATCATCGGTAAAAAAATCGGTATGACACAAATCTTCGACGAAAAAGGAAACGTCATCCCTGTAACAGTAATCGAAACAGCAGGAAACATCGTAGCGCAAGTAAAAACAGTAGAAACAGACGGATATGACGCCATCCAATTAGGATATGGAGAAGTAAAAGATAAACATATAAACAAACCAGAAGCAGGACATTTTGCAAAAGCAAAACTTGCGAACAAAAAACATCTAAGAGAATTTAGAATGGAAGATGTAGCAAACTACAAAGTAGGAGACGAAATCAAAGCAGACATCTTTGAAGCAGGAGAAAAAGTAGACGTACAAGGAACTTCAAAAGGAAAAGGATTCCAAGGTGTTATCAAAAGACATGGACAACACAGAGGACCAATGGGACATGGATCTATGTATCATAGAAGACCAGG
This sequence comes from uncultured Clostridium sp., assembly GCA_948468505.1. Lineage (GTDB taxonomy): Bacteria > Bacillota > Clostridia > TANB77 > CAG-508 > CAG-269. The sequence continues at coordinate 34,548 of CAOKJE010000010.1, forward strand.
TTCAATGGGAGCATGTGCAACACCAGGTAGAGTATTTAAAGGTAAAAAATTACCAGGACACATGGGAAGAAACACCATTACCATTCAAAACTTAGATGTGATAAGAGTAGACATGGATAAAAACGTAATCTTAGTAAAAGGAAGCGTTCCAGGAGCAAAAGGAGCGATTCTAAAAGTAAAATCAGCTGTAAAGGCTACTAAATAGGGAAGGAGGAAAAGAAAATGCCAAAAGTAGACGTATATGATTTAAAAGGTAAAAAAGTAAGTGATATCGAATTAGCAGATAAAGTATTTGGAATTGAGCCAAACGAAAATATCGTACATAGCGTATTAGTAAACTATCTAGCTAATCAAAGACAAGGTACACAAAGTACAAAAACAAGAGCAGAAGTTTCTGGTGGTGGTAAAAAGCCATGGAGACAAAAAGGAACAGGTAGAGCAAGACAAGGTTCAACAAGAAGCCCACAATGGATTAAAGGTGGTATTGCATTAGGACCAAAACCTCGTTCATACAGATATACCGTTAATAAAAAAGAAAGAAGATTGGCAATCAAATCAATCTTAAGTTCTAAAGTATTAGAAAAAGAATTAACAGTAGTAGATAAATTAGAAGTAAAAGAAATCAAAACAAAGCTAATTGCACAAGCATTAAAGGATTTAAAAGTAGAAGGAAAAACATTAATCGTTCTTCCAGAAAACAACAAAAATGTTTACATGTCAGCAAGAAACATTGAAGGTGTAAAAGCAATCACAGCTAACAACATCAATGTATTTGATTTATTAAAATATACAAATCTAATTTTATCAGTAGAAACTGTTAAAAAATTAGAGGAGGTGTACGCTTAAATGAAACCAGAAGAAATCATTATAGCACCAATTGTTACAGAAAAAAGTAACGACCAATTACAAGAAGGAAAATACACCTTCGAAGTAAATAAAAAAGCAACAAAAGTTGAAATCGCAAAAGCTGTTGAAAAACTTTTTGAAGTAAAAGTATTAAAAGTAAATACCATGAATGTAAATGGTAAAACCAAAAGAGTAGGATACCACATAGGCAAAACTTCTGACTGGAAAAAAGCAATCGTTACGATTGATACAAATCCAGAAGAAACTTCTTACTTAGCAAAAGGTGGAAAACAAGCAAAAGTTTCTAAGAAATATAAAGATTCAATTGATGAATTTATGGGAGCTTAATTAGAAGATGGAGAAAAAAGAAAGAGAAGAATTCAAAAAGACACTAAAAGTAATACAAGGTGGGAAACCATGTAAAAAAGAAATGAAAAAAATTGTTATGGAACAATTTGAAGAACTAAAACATGAATTTAAAAAAGTAAAAGACTATCCATATTCAGAAATAGAGGAAGTAGAAAAGGCAATCATTAGTTATCAAAATAGGTATGGACTTTATTTGGAAAAAATAGATTCCAAAAATATGGAGGATTTGGACAATAGGTATGAAGAATTCAAGTATTTATTAAACGTTATAAAAAAAGCTCAAACAATGAAAAGAAATGAAGCGAAAGAAAAAAGAAAAAAACTAGGTTTCGAAATTGTAGATTAAACAATTAAAAATATCTGGAAAAAACCAGGAAAATAAATGTAAAGGAGAGAAATAAAAAATGGGAATGAAACACTTTAAACCCTATACACCATCTAGAAGAAACATGACAGTTTCAGACTTTGGAGAAATCACAAAGAAAACTCCTGAAAAATCTTTATTAGCAAAGAAAAAGAAAAATGCAGGAAGAAACTCTTATGGAAGAATCACAGTAAGACACCAAGGTGGTGGAAACAGACAAAAATATAGAATTGTAGATTTTAAAAGAAGAAAAGACGATATGGTAGCCACTGTAATTGGAATTGAATACGATCCAAACAGAAGTGCCAACATCGCATTAATCCAATATGAAGATGGAGAAAAAGCATATATCTTAGCACCACAAGGATTAAAAGATGGAGACAAAGTAATCTCTGGAGAAACAGCAGATATTAAACCAGGAAACTGTATGCCAATTAACGCAATCCCAGTAGGTACTTTAATTCATAACATAGAATTAAATCCAAAACAAGGTGGAAAATTAGTAAAAGCAGCAGGACAAAGTGCACAATTAATGGCTAAAGAAGGAAAATATGCACACGTAAGACTTCCATCAGGAGAAATGAGATTAATTTTAGCAACTTGTAGAGCAACCATTGGAGTAATTGGAAACAGCGACCACGAAAACGTTAAAATTGGTAAAGCTGGTAGAAAAAGACATATGGGTATCAGACCAACCGTTAGAGGATCTGTTATGAACCCAGTAGATCACCCTCATGGTGGTGGTGAAGGTAGAGCACCAGTTGGACACGCAGGACCAATGACACCTTGGGGTAAACCAGCACTTGGTTACAAAACAAGAAATAAAAAGAAACAATCTAATAAATTTATTGTTAAGAGAAGAAAGTAGGAAAGGAGGACATTTAAGATATGTCAAGATCAAGCAAGAAAAAACCATTCATAGCACCTGAATTACTAAAAAGAGTAGAAGCCATGAATGAATCTGGAAACAAAGAAGTGTTAAAGACCTGGTCAAGAGCTTCAACTATATATCCACAAATGGTTGGTCATACAATTGCTGTACATGATGGAAGAAAACATGTTCCAATCTATATAGCAGAAGAAATGATTGGTCATAAATTAGGTGAATTTGCTCCTACAAGAACTTTCAAAGGTCATGCAGGAGACAAGAAAACAAAAAAATAAAATAAAGGTAAACACGAAAATTTTAAAAAGTGTCCTTTGACATTTGGTTAAGGAGGTAAGAAAAGTGCAAGAGCAAGAAACAGTAATGATAAATGAAGCCAAAGCAACTCTTAAATATGCAAGAATTTCTGCTAGAAAAGTGAAAATCGTAGCAGATTTAATCAGAGGAAAAGATGTAGACGAAGCTTTAGCTATCGTAAAATTTACACCAAAAGCATCAACGGAAATCATAGAAAAATTATTAAAATCAGCAATAGCAAATGCTGAAAACAATCATGATATGAAACATGAAAATCTATATGTTGCTGAAATCTATGCAAACCAAGGACCAACATTAAAAAGAATTAGACCTGCTGCAAAAGGTTCAGCAGTAAGAATCAGAAAAAGAACAAGTCACATAACAATAGTTTTAAAAGAAAAGGAGGCATAAACTAGCATGGGACAAAAAGTACATCCAACAGGAGTAAGAGTTGGAATCATAAAAGATTGGAACTCTAAATGGTATGCAGATTCTAAAAACTTTGCAGATTATTTAGTAGAAGACCAAAAAATCCGTAAATTTTTAAAGAAAAAATTATACCTTGCTGGAATTTCTAAAATTGAAATAGAAAGAACCGCAAAAGCAATCAAAGCGAATCTACACACTGCAAAACCAGGAATAGTTATTGGAAAAGGTGGAGCAGGAGTAGAAACAGTAAAAGCAGAACTATCAAAATTAATAGGAAAAGATGTTAATTTAAACATCGTAGAAGTTAAAAATGTTGATATAGATGCACAATTAGTAGCAGAAAATATCGCAGGACAACTAGAAAGAAGAATTTCATTTAGAAGAGCCATGAAACAATGTATGCAAAAATCTATCAAAGCAGGTGCATTAGGAATTAAAACTGCTGTATCTGGAAGATTAGGTGGAGCAGACATGGCTAGAACTGAATTCTATAAAGAAGGAAACATTCCATTACAAACTTTAAGAGCTGATATTGATTATGGATTTGCAGAAGCAGATACCACTTATGGAAAAATCGGTGTAAAAGTTTGGATTTATAAAGGAGAAGTTCTTCCAGAAAGAAACATGGAAGGAGGAGACCAATAATGCCATTAATGCCAAAAAGAACAAAACATAGAAAAGTACAAAAAGGTAGAATGAGAGGAAAAGCAACAAGAGGAAATAAAGTTACAGATGGAGAATATGGAATCCAAGCAGTAACAGGAGCTTTAATTACAGGAAATCAAATTGAAGCAGCCAGAATTGCTATGACTCGTTATATAAAAAGAGGTGGAAAAGTTTGGATTAAAATCTTTCCAGACAAACCAATTACAGCAAAACCTATCGGAACTCGTATGGGTAAAGGTAAAGGTGCGCCAGAATATTGGGTAGCAGTTGTAAAACCAGGAAGAGTAATGTTTGAAATTGCTGGTGTACCAGAAGAAACTGCAAGAGAAGCCTTACGTTTAGCTATGAACAAACTACCTAACAAAACAAAATTCATAGCAAAAGAAACTAAAAAGGTAGGTGAAAATGATGAAGATAAATAAAATAAGAGAAATGTCTTCACCAGACTTAGAAAAAGAATTAGGTGAACTAAAAACAGAATTGTTCAAATTAAAATTTAGTTTAGCTACCAATGGATTAGACAATCCTATGAAAATAAAAGAAGTAAAAAAAGATATAGCTAAAATAAATACCGTATTGACAGAAAGAAAAATTGCTAGCAAGAAAGGAGAAAACTAAATGGAGGAAAGAAATCTTCGTAAAATAATGATTGGCACAGTTACCTCTAATAAAATGGATAAAACAGTTGTAGTAGCTGTTGAAACTAGTGTTAGTCATAAAGTATATGGCAAAACAGTAAAAAGAACTTACAAATTAAAAGCACATGACGAAGAAAATGTTTGCCAAATTGGTGATAAAGTTAAAGTAATGGAAACAAGACCACTTTCTAAAGATAAAAGATGGAGAGTAGTTGAAGTTGTAGAAAAAGCAGATATAAAATAGAAAGGAGAAACCTATCATGATACAACAACAATCAAGATTAAAAGTAGCAGACAATACAGGTGCTAAAGAAATTATGTGCATTAGATGTTTAGGCGGTTCATACAGAAAAACCTCTAACATAGGAGATATCATAGTTGCTTCTGTTAAATCAGCAACACCAGGTGGCGTTGTTAAAAAAGGTGATGTTGTAAAAGCTGTTATCGTAAGATCTAAAAGCGGTTTAAGAAGAGCAGATGGTTCTTATGTGAAATTTGATGAAAATGCAGCTGTTATCATCAAAGAAGACGGAACACCAAGAGGTACTCGTATCTTTGGTCCAGTTGCAAGAGAGTTAAGAGAGAAAGATTATATGAAGATTTTATCCTTAGCTCCAGAAGTTCTTTAAGCTCTTAACGAAAATGTCTTGTGGACATTTGAGTTTTAGAGATTAAAGATGCATAGGTTTAAATTTTGTTAACGAAAACAGCCAGTTGGCTGGATAAGTGTTACAAAATAGTAACCGTAGCTGCTATAAAATTATAAAGAATACAAAGTAAAGGAGGAAAATCCTAAATGAGAATAAAAAAAGGAGATAACGTTCAAGTTTTATCTGGAAATGACAAAGGTAAAACAGGAGAAGTCTTAGAAGTTAATCCAAAAGCTGATAAAATCATTGTAAAAGATGTTAATATTAGAAAAAAACATGTAAAAGCCAGAAAACAAGGAGAAGAAAGCGGAATTTTATCAGTAGAGTGTGCTATTCCAAGCTCAAAAGTAAATGTAGTATGTTCAAAATGTGGGAAAGCTACAAAAGTTGGATATAGTATGGAAAAAGATAAAAAAGTTCGTATTTGTAAAAAATGCGGTGCAAAATTAAAATAGTAAAGGAAAGGAGGATTAATCCAAAATGGAAAAACTAAGAGAACAATACGAAAAAGAAGTAGTTTCAGCATTAATGAAAAAATTTGAATATAAATCAGTTATGCAAGTTCCAAAACTTGATAAAATAGTAATTAATATAGGATTAGGAGACTTAAAAGAAAATCCTAAAGCTTTAGAAAATGCTATGAATGATTTAATGCAAATAACAGGTCAAAAACCAGTTATTACAAAAGCAAAAAAATCAATTGCAGCATTCAAACTAAGAGAAGGTGTAAACATTGGATGTAAAGTAACCTTAAGAGCTGACAAAATGTATGACTTTGCTTATAAATTATTTAATGTAGCACTTCCAAGAGTTAGAGATTTTAGAGGAGTATCAGCTAATTCTTTTGACGGTAGAGGAAATTACTCTATGGGTATCAAAGAACAATTAATATTCCCTGAAATCGAATATGATAAAGTAGATAAATTAAGAGGTATGGATATTATATTTGTAACAACAGCTAAAA
>CAOKJE010000011.1 GCA_948468505.1 uncultured Clostridium sp.
AGGTTGGAAAATGGCCCAAGAATGGTGATAGGTTTTATGAGAAAGTGATTTAGCAATAGCAACGATTTCAGTAGGATGATGACCATAATCGTCATACACACTTACATTACCATTAATTTTACCTTTAAATTCAAATCTTCTATGAGCACCTGTAAACTTTAGTAAAGCAGATTTAATATCTTTTTTATCAATTCCATAGGCAGTACATAGTGCAATACAAGATAGAGAATTCAAAATATTATGAGTGCCAGGAACAGATAACTTTATTCTATCAAAAAAATGATTTTTATGATACACATCAAACTCAGGGAACCCGTCATTATCAAAAGTAATGTTGACAGCTTGAAAATCGGCCATTTTATTTTGAATGGCATAGGTAATAGGGACAACATCAGTATGATTAGTCAAATCCAAGCAATTGGTATCATCCGCATTTAAAATTAAAAAGCCATCTTTTGGTAAAAGTTTAACATATTTTATAAAAGCATTTTTAATATTGTCAAAGGTTTTAAAATAATCTAAGTGGTCATTATCGATATTTAAGACAATTTCAGCCTTAGGACTAAATTTTAAAAAGCTTTCTACATATTCACATGCTTCAATAATAAAATGCTCACTATTGCCAACTAAATAATTTCCATTTAATTGTTTTAAGTAGGCACCAACTTGAATACTAGGTTCTTTTAAAGCTTCGACAAAGCAAAGCGAAACCATAGAGGTAGTAGTAGTTTTTCCATGGGTACCAGAAATACAAATCGTATCTTGATAACAACGTGTTAATTGTCCTAAAAAATCAGCTCTTTCAATCGTTTCGATATGTAATCTTTTGGCTTCTAACATTTCAGGGTCATCTTGTTTAACAGCTGCAGAATAAACAACAACATCGCAAGCTGCTACATCGTCTAAATTATGACCAACTGTAACATTAATTCCCTTTTGTTGTAAAGCCTTAACATTTTCGCAATCGGAAGTATCAGAGCCAGTAACGTGAAAACCCCAGTTTTTTAAAATAGCTGCAATTCCACTCATACTAACCCCGACCAATTCCAATCATATGTATATTTTTATATTTTTTTATCGGTTCAATATTTGGCATTTGTAAACACTCCTTTTATCATGTGAATTATATAATGATATAGCGAAAAATTCAATAGTTTAATATAAATTTAAGAAAAAAATCACTTACTTAAACAGTCTATGAAATTCCCTTAAAAATGTTACTATCATTAAAATTTAATTTTTTTGTAAAAAAAAGAAGGAAAAACATTTTTTATGAAGAATAATATAATTGTACATAAGAAATAAAAAATATGTACAAAATAATATTATAAAACTTAAGGAAGGTAGGTGCACTTAAAAATGCAAATCACAGATGTACGTTTAAGAAAAGTAAATTCAGAGAACAGAATGAAAGCTGTTGCTTCTGTAACATTCGATAACGAATTCGCAGTACACGATATCAAAGTTATCGAAAGCCAAAATGGATTATTCATAGCTATGCCAAGCAGAAAAACTCCAAACGGAGAATTCAAAGATATAGCTCATCCAATCAATGCTGAAACAAGAGAAAAAATTCAAAAAGCTATCTTAGAAGCTTATGAAGCTCCAGAAGCAGAAGAAGATTCAGCAGCTGAATAATGAATAGAGGTAATAAAAAAGCACTTTCCGAGTGCTTTTTTGTTGTAATAAATTAAAATTTCTGATATAATATTGCCATGGAGCCATAATAGGAGGAAAACAAAAAATGTATGTAATAGTAGGATTAGGAAATCCAGAAAAGGACTACCAAAACACAAGACACAACATGGGATTTAACACCATCAACAAACTAGCCAAAAGCTATGAAATCGAAATAACAAGAAACAAATTTAAAGGATTATATGGAGCAGGAACCATAGAAGGAGAAAAAGTAATATTACTAAAACCACAAACTTACATGAACCTAAGTGGAGAAAGTGTAAAAGAAATCCTACAATTTTATAAACTAGAATTAGAGCAAATCATTGTAATATATGATGATATTGACATTAGTCCAGGAAGTATAAAAATAAAAAAAGCAGGAGGACCACGGAACCCATAATGGCATGAAATCAGTAGTACATGAACTAAACTCACAAAATTTTAAAAGAGTAAGAGTAGGAATTGGAGCACCGGAGGAAAAAGAAGACTTAATCGAATATGTTATTGGAGAAATTCCAGAAAAAGATAAACAAATGTTAGAAGAAGGAACAAACTTAGCAAAAGAAGCTATTGTCGAAATTATAAAAAATGGAATAGACATAGCCATGAACAAATTCAATTAACAAAAAAATGTCAAAAAGGACCATCCCTGTTGGCAATTTAGCAAGAAAGGAACTAATAAAAATGACAGAAATCATAATACAAACCATAGAAAATGGAAAGCAAATAGCCTTAATAGAAAATGGAAAATTAATCGAATACTATGAAGAAGACAAAGAATACAGAAGAAGAGAAGGAAACATTTATATAGGGATTGTAAAAGACGTGATAAATGGTATGCAATCAGCATTTGTAGATATTGGAACAGAAAAAAATAGTTTCATTCATTTAAAGGACATTTTACCCAAAATTGACGAAACCAAAGAAACACCAAATCAAAATATAGAAATTAGCAAAGTAGTAAAAACCAATCAAAAATTATTAGTACAAGTAAAAAAAGACAGTAACGAAAAAAAAGGAGCAAGAGTATCTAGCCACATTAATTTACCAGGAAAATACATTGCCTTGCTTCCTAATACAGACATTGTAACCATTTCACAAAAAATCGAGGACAAAAAAGAACAAGAAAGATTAATAAAACTAGTAAAAGAAAACATAAGCCAAGGAAATGGTGCCATTATAAGAACATCTGCACAAAACAAAGAAAAAGAAGTAATCGAAGACATCAAAAAAGTAGAAAAAAAGTGGAATGACATTATTCAAACCAGCATCAACCCAGAATTAAAAGAGCCACAGCTATTATATAGAAGCGAAAACATCATAGAAAAAATGTTAATGGATTTAGCTGATAAAGCAGTTGAAAAAGTAACAGTAAATGACCCCAAAATAAAGAAAGAATTAGAAACATTCAAAAAAGAAAATCACGAATATAGCAATTTAAAAATCGAATTAAAAGAACTAGAAAATCTATTAGGCATTTATGAATTAGAAAAACAAATAGAAAAAATACAAAACAGAAAAATTTGGCTCAAATGTGGAGGCTTTATTACCATAGACAAAACAGAGGCATTAACAGCAATTGACGTTAATACCGGAAAATATTTAGGAAACCAAAGCTTAGAACAAACCATCTATAAAGTAAATCAAGAAGCAACAGTAGAAATAGCAAAACAATTACGTCTGCGTGACATTGGTGGGATTATCATTATTGACTATATAGACATGAAAAGCAAAGAAAACAAAGAAAAAATTCAAAACATTTTAGAAGAGGAATTAAAAAAAGACAGAAGTAAAACACAAATAGAAGGTTTTACCAAATTAGACTTAATGGAACTCACAAGAAAACACATTTGTAGCCATAAAGACTAAATGGAATGGCAAGTTGGGGACAGGCACCAAGTGACCATTAATGGCAACTTTGGGACAGGCACTAAGTAGCCATCAATGGAAACTTAAGAGACAGCTATAGAGTTGCCATAAAAGGAGAAGAGAATGAAAGTAGGATTTATATCACTTGGATGTAGTAAAAATTTAATTGACACAGAAGCAACCATAGGCATGTTTAAAAAGCATGGTTTTGAAATAGTAAATGACGAAACCAAAGCAGAAATAATTGTGATTAATACTTGCCGGATTTATTGATACAGCAAAAGAAGAGGCGATTAACACAATATTAGAAATGGCAGAATATAAAACAAGAAAATGTAAATATCTAATTGTAATGGGATGCTTGGTTCAAAGATATTATGAAGAACTCATAAAAGTATTACCAGAGGTAGATTTGTTTATAAAAATAGAAGAATATGATAAGTTATGGGAAAAAATAAAAACATTAATAGAACAAAAGGTTTTACCAATAAAAAGGGCAATTAAAACTAGTAAAACCAAAGGAATATTAGATATTCCTCAAATGCCAATGCTATTACAAGAACAATTTTTAAATCGAACCATCACAACTGGCAAAAATTATGCCTATTTAAAAATTGGAGAAGGGTGTAGCAACAAATGCACTTATTGTGCCATTCCTTACATTAGAGGACCTTTTGCAAGTAGAAAAAAAGAAGACATTTTAGAAGAAGCAAAAAAATTAGCAAAACAAGGATTTAAAGAAATTATAATTATTGCGCAAGATACCACTAAATATGGAGTAGACTTGTATGGAGAAAGTAAGTTAGCAGAATTATTACATGAAATTAGCAAAATCAAAGAAATTAAATGGATACGCTTTTTATATGCTTACCCAGAAGGAATTACTGACGAGCTAATAGAAGAAGTAGCAACCAATACTAAAATAGCAAAGTATTTTGACATACCAATTCAACACATTACAAATACTATTTTGAAAAAAATGAATAGGCGAACATCCAAAAAGCAAATACAAGAATTAATCCAAAAAATAAGAAATAAAATCCCAGAGGTAACACTAAGAACAAGTCTTATTGTGGGATTTCCAGGGGAAACCAAAGAAAACTTCAAAGAATTATTAGAATTCGTGGAACAAACAAAATTTGATAAATTGGGAACTTTTATGTATTCCAAAGAAGATGGAACACCAGCAGCTAAATTACCAGAGCAGATTCATGGTAACACCAAAAAAGCAAGATATAACCAAATCATGAAATTACAACAAGAAATATCAAGAAAAAATTTAACAAACAAAATAGGTAAAGAGTATGAAGTTTTAGTTGAAGATATTTCATTTGATGGGAAATATTATATCGGAAGAACGATGCAAGACGTGCCAGAAATGGACGGATTAGTTTATATTAAAGCAAAAGATTTACAATCTAAAAACTTGTGTGGCAATTTTATAAAGTGCAAAGTAATAGATATTAACAATTATGATTTGATTGCCAAATGATTTAGTGATGTGCAATTGGGGACGTTTCTTTTTTCACATTTTAGCAAAATGTGAAAAAAGAAACGTCCCCAATTGCACATCACTAAATAGGATTAACATGTACCACAGTTTTAGAAATCTTATCTAAGCCATTAATATTAGTTTCTAGGCTATCAGCCAATTCGTGGCTTTCAAAAGTGGACATATTGCCATCCAAAGCGATTGTTAAAAACACTAGATATTTATCACCAACAGGAGTGGAGACAATATCCTCTACATTTTTAATTTCGGAATAGCTGTGGGCAATGTCTAAAATTAAATCTTTTGTTTTATCGTCAACACTAATATCCATTAAGACATTGTAACTTTCTATAAAGATGGTAATTCCAGTATAACAAATCCAAAGAGAAATACCAATACCAACAATGCCATCAAACCAGTAAATGTTAGCAAGTGTAAGCAAAACAGAAAGCAAAGTAAAGGTGGTTACAATACAATCGTTTTTGTGATCTTTCATGTTAGCTTCTAATAAGATGTTAGGGGATGTGGAATAGGCGTGTTTGGTGTATAGAAAAAGACAAAGTTTGGTGATAATGGTTGCCATACATACGATAACTAAAATCCAAGAAAATTGCAGCTTGTCGCCAGAAACTAAAGTGACAACAGAGTCATATAACAATTTGCTGGCTACAAAAATCATGGAAATACTAATGAACATAGAAAAAAGATATTCTGCTTTTCCGTGTCCTAAGTTGTGATCTTCATCATTAGGGGCACTTGCAATTTTATTGCCAATAAAAGTCATTAAAGAAGCAAAGATGTCACCAGCACTATTAAAGCTATCTGCTATCATAGCTTGACTGTGACTCATAAAACCAACAAAAGCCTTTATCATTAGCAAAAAGATGTTGCCAATCATGCCATAAATGCCAGCTCGCTTGGTAATTACAAATTTTTTATCTATTTTAGCTTTCATAAAATCAACCTCAATTATTTTTTCATTTTTACATTCTTATGATTATACCATAAAAAATAGAAATAGGAAAGACAAAAAGTAAAAAATACCTAAAATTACATTTTAGATAGCCCTATGGAAAAGCTTTAAAAACTATTGCAAAAAAATACCAAACATGGTATAATTTAAGAGTAATACCAAAGGAAAAAAACCAAAAAGAGGTGTAGAAAAAATGACAATACTTACAATTATATATATATTAGTATTTGTAATATTTGCCTTAGTAGCTTATGCTATTATGCAAATCAAATTGTTTGGAATGAAGGTAAAAGACTTTTGGACATTTATTGAAGCCAACCAAATGCTAGACAAACTATACAAATTTGCTAGACAATACGAAAATATGTCACCACAAGAACAATTAATCTATTTAGCAGAAGCAGAAAGAATATTTAAGGCCTTTGACAAGGTACCAGATAGTCTATGGGAAGAAGAATATGACAAATATAAAACAGTACTATCAAAATATAAAGACATTAAAATGATACGCTGGGCAGGAGAAAATAAATAACGTAATGTTATAAAATGAAAATTATATAAAAGAGCAATTAAAGGATATTCCTTCAATTGCTCTTTAAAATCTAATAATTAATAAACTTAACAATAGGTAAGCATAGCGAAAAGATTGTTTCATAAATAGCCTAGATTTTATAACATTAAAAGATTCAGCCAAGGCACAGTATTTATCAACAAATGTTAAGACAAATCCCTCTGCGGATTTTGGAAATTCAATAGTAACTGGCCACATATGTTTTATAATAATATCTTTTTCTTTTTCATTTAAGTCAAATAATTGGCAAGCATTTTTACAAGCTTGTTTTCCATGTGTGAAGGCATGAAGCCCTTTTCTACCGGTCTTGCCTTACTCTCCAATCATATAAAAATAGGTCATGTAACATGGCTGCTCGTGTTGCTGAGGTATAGTCTAAATGATATTTTTTACAGATTAGGTAGCAGTAGTAAGCTGCCATATAACAATGCTCAAAGCAAGTCGTTTCATAGTGTTGTCTATATTTTTTCATTTCTTGTACAGTTTTATTATTTATTAATTCTTTTATGATTTCTTGAAATTCTTTATCTTTATTTGCGAGTTCCTTGATAAATGGTTTCATTTTTATCCTTCCTTATTTTCCTATGTACTTCAAAATTAATTATAGCATATAAAAGGTTAATAATGCAAATTTCTACAAAAAATTAAGAATTATTTAATAAGTTTTCTGCATCACATCAATTTTTCTAAAATCTGTACAGCATTTGTAGCAGCACCTTTTCTTAAATTATCAGCAACAACCCATAAATGCAAACCATTTTGGGTACTAAAATCACGTCTAATTCTGCCGAACAAAAACCTCATCATTACCATCCGCTTTACTTGCCAAAGGGTAATAATTTTTTTCTGGATTATCAACAACCACAATATTTTTAGAATTTTCTAAAAGCAAACGAACATCATAAACATCAAAATCCTTTTCTAAAGTTACATTAATTGCTTCGCCATGGCAATTAGCAACAGGAACCCTTACACAAGTTGCTGTAACTTGTAAATCAGGACGATGTAATATCTTTTTTGTTTCTTCTATCATTTTATATTCTTCTTTTGTATAACCATGATCCATAAAAACATCAATATGAGGAATACAATTATTATAAATAGAACAAGGAAACTTTTTCAAATTATCTCCAGTAGCTTTGCTCTCTAAATCCTCAAGTCCCAATCTTCCAGCGCCTGAAACAGCTTGATAGGTAGAATAAACAATTCTTTTAATATGATATTTTATATCAATAGCCTTTAAAGGAAGCATGGCTTGAATTGTAGAGCAATTGGGATTAGCAATAATTCCGTTATGGAATAAAATATCTTCAGGATTTACTTCAGGAACCACTAAAGGAACATCAGGGTGCATACGAAAGACGCTACTGTTATCAATTACAACACATCCTTTTGAAACAGCAATCGGTGCATACTTTTGAGAAACACTACCACCAGCACAAAAAATAGCAAAATCAAAAGGAGTGTTAAATGAGTCCTTGGTTAATTCACATATTGTATAATCCTGGCTTAAAAATTTTATTTTAGTACCAGCCGATTTTTTCGAAGAAAATAGAGTATAGGTTACATGAGGAAAAGCTTTTTCTTCTAATACTCGTAAAACCGTTCTTCCTACTAACCCGACTAGCGCCAACAATGGCAACTTTATAATTTGAGCCCATGTAAAAGACCTCCTAAAAAAATTAAATCTTTTATAAAATATGCAGGTGTTAGTTGAATTGTTACGTAAGAAAAGACAAGCTATTTGCAAAAATCTTAAAAAACAATTAAATTTTCAAAAAAACATTGCATAAAATTAACAATAATAGTATAATAAGAAATGAAGCATAATAAAATTAAACAAACAAACAAAAAAGGAAGGTAAAAAAATGGATTATTTATATATACTAAGAGAAGCACTAGTATGGACCATAACTATATTTTGGCTATACCAAATCATGGTAAGTTTATGCTCATTAGTAAAAATCAAAGACAAACCACTAAAAACAAACAAAGACCACAAATTTATGGCAATCATACCAGCGCACAACGAAGAAGCAGTCGTTGGAAACTTAGTAGAAAGTCTAAAAAAGCAAAACTATAACAAAGAATTATATGATATCTATGTCATAGCAGACAACTGTACAGACAACACAGCAAAAGTAGCAAAAGAAGCGGGAGCCATCGTATATGAAAGATTTAACAACAGCGAAAAAACGAAAGGCTATGCTTTAGACTGGTTTTTACAACAAAAAATTGAAGAAGAAGCTCCTTATGATGCATTTTTTGTATTTGATGCTGACAACATAGTAGACAAAAACTTCATCAAAAACATGAACAAAAAACTATGTCAAGGAGAAGACGTAGTACAAGGATATAGAGACATCAAAAACCCAACAGACAGTTGGATAACAGCAGGATATGCCATCTTTTACTGGACCATGCACAGATTTTATCACTTAGCAAGATACAACCTAGGACTATCACCATTACTAAACGGAACAGGATTTATGGTAAGATTTGATGTAATCAAGCCAGAAGGTGGATTAAAAACAGTAACCCTAACAGAAGACATAGAATTTTCTTTAAAAAGAATTATCAAAGGAAAAAAACTTGGTTGGGCAACAGATGCTATTTGTTATGACGAGCAACCCGTAGGATTCAAACAAAGTTGGTCACAAAGAAGTAGATGGACAGTAGGACACATGCAATGTATCAAAGAATATACCAAGCAACTAGCAGTTGCTGCCAAAGAAAATAAAACCATGATGAACTTTGATGGATTTTTATACATCGTAGGAAGTATCCCTATGTTTATCATAACCCTAATTTTACTTGCCACCAACTTTTTAATGTATGCTGGAAATGGCATGACAGAAATGGAACTAGTAATCAATATTTTAAGATATTTAGTACCAACCTTTCTATTACCAATTGGAACAGCAGTAATCGTAATGCTATTAGATAGAAGACCAATCACACCA
This sequence comes from uncultured Clostridium sp., assembly GCA_948468505.1. Classification (GTDB taxonomy): domain Bacteria; phylum Bacillota; class Clostridia; order TANB77; family CAG-508; genus CAG-269. Next base: position 9,549 of record CAOKJE010000011.1, read on the forward strand.
ATGTTAAAAGGATTAGCATGTTATCCACTATTTATGGGATCTTGGTTATTAATCAATTTCAAATGTCTATTTAAAAGAGAAACAACATGGGAAAAAATCGATCACGTAAGAAATATTAAAATTGGTGGAGACATAGAAGAAGAGCAACCAGTGCAAATATTAGAAAAAGTTTAAAAAAATATAAAAAAAGCTTGCATTTCTACCAAAAATTGGGTATAATAAAGCAAGAAACATAAAAAACTAGCAAGAGTGGGAACAAATCCCACTCTTGATTGCTGAAATAGGGGTTTTAAGGATTATCAAGCTAAAAGCAACACCTTAATCCCAGAGGAGGGAAAATGGCAAATATAGAAGAAAGAGTAGAAAAACTACTAAAACCAACCATAGAAAAAATAGGATATGAGCTTTATGATGTAGAATATGCCAAAGAAGGAAAAAACTATTTTTTACGAATCTTTATTGACAAACCAGAAGGAATAGACCTAAACGATTGCGAAAAAGTAAATGACGCTATAAACGATATACTAGACGAAGCTGACTACATAAAAGAGCAATACTTTTTAGAAGTATCGTCACCAGGAATTGAAAAAATCTTAAAAAAAGATAAACACTTAGAACAAAACAAAGGCCAAGAAATCCAAATCAAATTATTTCAAAAAGACCAAGAAGGAAAAAAAGAATACCAAGGGACTTTAAAGGACTTTCAAGAAACAACAATAACAATTATAATAAAAGACGAAGAGCGGTAAAGACATAAAAGAAAAAGAAATGGAACGCAAAAACATAGCACAAATAAAAACAATATATCATTGGTAAAGGGAGGAATTAGAAAAAATGAAGAAAGAAGCAATTGATAACAAAGAACTAATATTAGCACTAGAGGAATTAGAAAAAGAAAAAGGAATTAAAAAGGAGTATTTATTAGAATCTATTGAAACAGCATTAGTAACCGCTTACAAAAGAAACTTTGATTCATTAGAAAACGTAAAAGTGCAAATGGACCAAAAAACAGGAGCAACTCATATATACTCTTTAAAAGAAGTAGTAAAAAGAGTAATGGACCAAGAAACACAAATAAACTTAAAAGAAGCACAAAAAATTAATCCTGATTTTAAAGAAGGAGATATCGTAGAAACAGAAATTGTACCAAGAGACTTTGGTAGAATTGCGGCACAAACAGCCAAACAAGTAATCATTCAAAAATTAAGAGAAGCAGAAAGAGAAATCGTATACACCGAATTCAATGACAGAAAAGGAGAAATCGTATCAGGACTAATACAAAAAGCAGACAGAAGCATTGTCGTAATGGACTTAGGAAAATTAGAGGGAGTGATGCCTGCCAAAGAGCAAATTCCAACAGAAAATTACCATGTAAACGACAAAATAAAAGGCTATGTATTAGATGTAGAAAAAGGTGCAAAAGGTGCTCCACAAGTAATTGTATCTAGAAGCCATCCAGATTTTGTAAGAAAACTATTAGAATTTGAAATACCAGAAATTTATGAAGGTGTTATCGAAATAAAAAGCGTATCAAGAGACCCAGGCTATAGAAGCAAAGTAGCTGTATATTCACCAGATCCAAACATTGATCCAGTAGGTTCTTGTGTTGGGCAAAAGGGAGTTAGAATTCAAAATGTAATCAATGAATTAAATGGTGAAAAAATAGATGTCATTGAATGGAATGAAGACCCATCTATCTACATTGCATCAAGCCTATTACCTGCTAAAATACTAGCAGCTGACATCAAAGAAGAAGAAAAATTTGCACAAGTAATTGTTCCAGACGACCAACTATCATTAGCGATAGGAAAATCTGGTCAAAATGCAAGACTAGCGGCAAGACTAACCAATTGGAAAATAGATATAAAATCAGAAACACAATTTAGACAAATGTTAATGGAAGGGCAAAACGAAGAAGTAATAGAAGAAGCAGAAGAACAAGAAACACCAAATGAAACATAATCGAAAGTAACAAACATAAAATAAAAGAAGGACACGTAAAAAACAGTAATATCTCCTTCAAAACAAGAAAGGAAATGCAGAATGAAAAAAGCAATACCACAAAGAACCTGTATGGGTTGTAATACCAAAAAAGACAAAAAAGAATTAATTCGAATTGTAAAAAACAAAGAAAACGAAATAAGCATTGACAAAACAGGGAAACAAGAAGGCAGAGGTGCATACATTTGTCAAGACGCGAAATGCTTAGAAAAAGTAATAAAATCAAAGCGATTAGAAAAAGTATTAGAAATTAAAATAACACAAGAAATTTATGAAGATTTAAGAGGTGTCATTCTTGAAAAATAAAATATTAGGTTTAATTGGATTAGCGACAAGAGCTGGAGAAGTTTGTTTTGGAGCAGATAGCGTAGAGCAAGAAATAAAAAAGAAAAAAGTACAATTAATTATTGTTGCAACAGACGCATCAAATAGAACCAAGGAAAAATTTCAAGCTTTCAGTAAGATGCATGAAGTGCCAATTATAATAGAGGGGGAAATCGAAATTTTAAGCAAAGCAATAGGAAAGTCCAATAAAGCAATTATTGGAATAAAAAATAAAAACATAGCAAAAGAAGTAATGAAAATAAAAAATGGGGGTGAATGTATTGGGTAAGGTTAAAATACATGAAATAGCAAAAAAAATAGGCTTAGCCAGTAAAGAAGTGTTAGAAATAGCAAAAAAATTAAAAATAGAAACAAAAAGTCACATGAGTAGTGTAACAGAAGAAGAGGCAAAACAAATCGAAAATATGCTTACAAAAAAAGCTACCAAAAAAGAAGAAAATAAAAAGGAAAAAGCACCAGTTATTATTAGAAGAGAAGTTATTATAGCTGGGGAAGAACCAGAAGAAAAGAAAAAAGAAGTCGTAAAAAAAGAAGAAAAAGGTTTTGTAGAAAGAAAACAAAACAAAGATTATAATATTGTATATCGTAATAAACCAAATAAACCAATGACGGTTAGTGAATTATTTGGTCTTAAAAAAGAGGAGTCAAAACAAGAAGAACAAGTTAAAAAAGAAGAAATAAAAGAGGAAGTAAAACAAGAAGTTAAAGAAGAAATTAAAGAAGTAGTAAAAGAAGAAAAACAAGAGCAAGAAAAGAAACAAGAACCTGTAACCAAAAAAGAAGCACAGCCACAACCAGCAGCCAATGTAGAAAATAAAACAGTGCAAAACCAAAGACCATTTAAACAACAAAATCGTGACAATAGAAATCATAATCACAATGGTAACAATTATAACAACAACAGAAATAGAAATCCAAATAACGCTGGAAATCAAAATAATTTTAGGAATAATAATTTCAATAAAAACCATAATAATGATAACCGAGGACAATACAACAACAACCGCTTTAATAACAACCGAAATAGCAACGATAGATTTGGAAAAAGACCATTAGACGAAAAAGGAATTGAAAAAAATATCAAAAACATCATGTCTGTAGAAACTGGTGAAAAAGAAAGTGTAAGAGAATATAACAGAGGGCAAGACAAACAAAGAAACAACCGTTATGACGAAACCAAAAACAAGAAAAACAAAACCAGAAGAAACAGTAACGACAGCAATTTTGACGAAGGAAAACTAAAAACCTTAAAGCAAGCTAACCGTTTATCCAATATGTTTGATGAGCAAGATGGTGGAATGTTAGACTACTATGACCTAACAACAGAACGTGGAAGAAGAGGAAAAAGAAGAAATAATAAAAACCAAGAAGAAAGAACCAAGCAAAAAATATTCCAATTAACAGAAATTGAAATTCCAGAAAGTATTACCGTAAAAGACTTTGCTGCTGAAATGAAAAAAACAACAGCAGAAGTTATCAAAAAATTATTGGGATATGGAATTATGGCGTCTATCAACAATGAAGTAGACTTTGATACAGCCTACTTAATTGCACAAGAATTTGGCATCAATGCAACCAAAAAAGAAACTGTAACAGAAGAAGATATCCTATTTGACGACTCAATCGATACAGAAGAAGAACTAGAAACAAGACCACCAGTTATCGTTGTAATGGGGCACGTAGACCATGGAAAAACTTCACTATTAGATGCTGTTAGAAAAACCAATGTAATTGAAGGAGAAGCAGGAGGAATTACCCAAGCAATTGGTGCTTATAAAGTAAAAGTAAAAGATAGAGAAATAACCTTCCTAGACACCCCAGGACACGAGGCATTTACTGCTATGAGAGCAAGAGGGGCGCAAGTAACAGATATTGCCATTTTAGTAGTAGCAGCAAACGATGGAGTAAAACCACAAACAGTAGAAGCCATCAACCATGCAAAATCAGCTGAAATTCCAATCATCGTAGCAGTTAATAAAATGGACTTACCAGATGCTAACCTAGATAAAGTAAAACAAGAATTAATGGCTTACGAATTAGTACCAGAAGAATGGGGTGGAGATACCATCTTTGTTCCAATCTCTGCAAAGAAAAACGAAAATATTGACCAATTATTAGAAATGGTATTATTAGAAGCAGATGTATTAGAATTAAAAGCAAATCCTAATAAACAAGCAAAAGGAACTGTAATAGAAGCAAGACTTGACAAAGCAAAAGGTGCCATTGCTACTATGTTAGTACAAAGAGGAACCCTAGATGTAGGAGACACTATCGTAGTAGGCTCTTCTATTGGTAGAATTAGAGCCATGAAAGACGACAAAGGTAAAACCGTAAAGATGGCAGGACCATCAACCCCAGTAGAAATCATGGGATTAACAGAAGTGCCATCAGCAGGAGATACCTTCTATGAAGTAAAAAATGAGAAAATGGCAAAACACTTAATTGAAAAAAGAAAACATCAAGAAAGAGAAAAAGCAATCAACGCCAATACCAAAGTAACCTTAGACAACTTATTTAGTCAAATGGAAGAAGGAAAACTAAAAGTACTAAACCTAATTGTCAAAGCAGATGTGCAAGGTTCTGTAGAAGCGGTAAAACAATCCTTAGAAAAACTAGAAAACGAAGAAGTAAGAGTAAAAGTAATTCACGCAGCAGCAGGAGCTGTCAATCAAACTGACGTAACCTTAGCAAAAGTATCCAATGCGATTATCATTGCCTTTAATGTAAGACCAGACAACATGGCAAAAGAAATGGCAGAAAAAGACGAAGTAGAAATCAAGCAATATTCTATCATTTACCAAGCAATCGAGGATGTAGAAGCAGCTATGAAAGGAATGTTAGACCCAGAATTTGAAGAAAAAGTAATAGGAAATGTAGAAGTAAGACAAACCTTTAAAATATCAAACGTTGGAACTATTGCTGGAGCTTATGTTCTTTCTGGAAAAGTAGAAAGAAATGCTGGTGTTAGGGTTATTCGTGAAAACGTAGTCATTCATGATGGGCATTTAGCAACGTTAAAAAGATTTAAGGATGAAGTAAAAGAAGTTGGAAAAGGATTTGAATGTGGTATCCAAATTGAGAACTACAATGACATAAAAGAAGGAGACATGATTGAAGTATATGTCATGGAGGAAATTAAAAGATAGGGATTTAGGGGACGTTCCTTAAAATCCCTGTTTTGGGGACTAGGGGGACAGTCCTCAAAACTATAATAATAAAAAATAATAATTAAAATAAAAGTTTATCGTTCAAGCTAATTTCTAACTCAATTACTTTCAATCAAAACTTTTATTTTAATTACTATTTTTTATAATAAGTAGCTAACAAGGACTGTCCCCTTAGTCCCTAAAAGGGGGATTTTAAGGAACGTCCCCTAAATCCCCGAAGGAGGAAAAAGAAATGCCAGAAAATCAAACAAGACTAGGTCGTATCGAGGAAGAATACAAAAAAGAGCTTAGCCATATTATTGGTTATGAACTAAAAAATCCCAATGTAACTGGTTTAATTAGTGTAACCAAAGTAAAGGTTACCAATGATTTGAAATTTGCTAAAGTTTATGTAAGCATTTTAAATGCAAAAAATGTAAAAGAAACGATAGCTGGACTAAAAAAATCTTCTGGTTTTATTAGAAGTGAATTGGCAAGGCGTGTGAACTTAAGAAATACACCTGAGCTTATTTTTGAACTAGATGATTCTTTAGAATATGGGGCAAGGATTGATAGTATTTTGAAAGACATCATGCCAAAAAAGGAGGACTAAAAATATGACCTTAGATGAAATTTTAAAAGAAATAAAGCAAGCCCAGACAATTGCAATTTTAACACATGAGTCACCAGATGGAGATGCTATGGGAAGTAGTTTAGCAATGAAATTTATTGTAGAAGCATTAGGAAAAGAGGCAGATGTAATCATTCCAGAATATCCAAGTTGTTTTGAATTCTTGCCAGGTGCTCAGCAAATTGAGGAAGAAACTAAAATTCAAAATTATGATTTAGCTATTTCGGTAGATTGTGCAACTTTAAAAAGAATGGCTAAAAATGAATATTTTGAAAATGCGAAAAAAACTATAGTAATAGACCATCATGGAAGTAACAACATGTACCGGAGACCTAAACTATGTCAATCCAGTATCACCAGCTTGCTGTGAAATTTTAGTAGGATTAACAGAATACTTTGGAATTTCTATTTCAAAAGAGATGGGAACTTGTATTATGACAGGAATTATAACAGACACGGGAGGCTTTCGTTACATGGGAGTTACACCAGATACTTTTGAATACACAGCAGACTTACTTCGTTTAGGAGTAGATATTCCAGATATTTATAAAAGAACGATGGGAACGAAAACAAAGGCAAATTTTGAATTAACCAAAAGAATAATTGATAGAATGGAGTTATTAGAAGATGGTAAGGTAGCATTTTCTTATATGAATACCAAGGACGAAGAAGAAGTAAATGCTAAGCCTCGGAGACCATGAAGGGCTTGTAAATATCGGTAAAGATATTGAAGGTGTTTTGGTATCAATCTTTATCAGACAAAAGGACAACGAGGAGGTTTACAAAGTATCTTTACGTGCTGAGGATGGAATCAATGTAGCTGACATATGTTTACTTTTTGGTGGCGGGGGTCATGCAAGAGCAGCAGGAGCCTTGATACAAGGAAGTATAGAACAAGTAAAAGAAAAATTAATGAAAGAAATAAAAAAATGGATGGAATCATAATAATTAATAAACCTAAAAATTGTACTTCTCATGATTTAGTACATAAAGCAAAAAAAATAACAGGAAAAAAAGTGGGACATACGGGAACCTTAGATCCAATGGCAACAGGTGTGTTGCCATTATTAATAGGAAAAGGAACGTTGTGTTCTAAGTATTTAATCAATCATGACAAAATTTACGAGGTTCAATTAACACTTGGCGTAAAAACTGATACAGCAGATATAGAAGGTTCAATACTAGAAAAAAAAGAAGTGAGCCCCAATATTATAAGACAAGAAAAAGTAGAACAGGTTCTAGAAACCTTTTTAGGGAAACAAAAACAAATACCACCAATCTATTCTGCTATCAAAGTTAAGGGAAAAAAACTATATGAATATGCAAGACAAGGAAAAACGGTGGAGATTGAACCAAGAGAAATTGAAATTTATGATATAAAACTTTTAACCATAAAGGAAGAACAAAAACAAATTGAATTTCAAGTACATTGCTCAAAAGGGACTTATATTAGAAGCTTGTGCGAGGATATAGCAAAAAAATTAGGAACTGTCCGGCTGTATGACGGCTTTAAACCGAATTCAAGTAGGAGATTTTTTGCTATCCCAAGCAATTACAATAGAGCAATTAGAGGAACAAGGAAAGGCTGTTTCTTATTTTACCATTGAAAAAATATTTGAAGAAAAACCAGCAATAGAACTTATATCCAAAAGATTGCAACCTTTTATAAATGGTGTTAAATTAACTTTTAAAAAGCCAAATGGTGTGTATCGCATTTATTGCGAAAATCAATTTATTGGAATAGGAATAGTGGAAAATGAATTTTTAAAAAGAGATATTGTGCTTGACTAATTGCAATAAGGAATAAAATAAAATCACCTTCATATACTTAAAATAAAAGAAAAGAAGGTGATTTTTTTGTATTATATCCAAGAAGCTGACAAGCTTAAAACAACAGAAAAACTATTTTCCATCATAAAAATAGAAGGAGAAAAAATCATATTACCAATCACAAAAGGAGAAACATTACAAGGAAAAAAAGCACAAAAACTAGCCAAAAAAACTAAAAAAATATTTAACAAAACCATCAGCAAAAAAATAGTCATAAGTAGATACATACGGAAACCAAGAAGAATACATGAACTTGTTACATAGCACTTGCGATTTAAATATCATAAAAGGAAAATGGCTATTTGAAGTGCTTAGCCTAAAAGCTTTAGACTACCTATTAGAAAAAAAGGAAATGAAAAAGGAAGAGACCAGAATTACCATTTTAGTAAATGACTTAACAGAAAATATGATAGGTAATCTAAGACAAATAGCCAAACAATACAAAATGGTAAGTATAGTAACCAACCATCGAGAAAAATTCAAACAACTAGAAAAACAAATATTAGAAGAAGATGGTATTATGATAACAATCGGAAACAACAAAAAGAAGGGGCTTTCCAAAGCAGAACTAATTTTAAATGTCGACTTTCCAATTGAATTAATCAATCAATATACAATATATGAAAATGCAATTATTATCAATTTATGTGGAAATGTTAAAATAACCAAAAAAAGATTTAATGGAATTTGTATCAATGATTATGAAATAGACCAAGAAAAAGAAGAAGACTTTGATTATGACAAAAAAACAAAATATAGAGCTTGCGAAATATATGAAGCTAGAATAAACAAAAGACAACCTTATCAAGAAATCATAAAACAAATAGAAGAAGATAAAGTAAAAATCACAGCATTAATAGGAACAAACAGTAAAATTTAGAAACGTGTATCGCTATCGTGAAATTCTTAAAAATTTCTAAAAAAGCTTTTCTTTTTTTAGCAAATATAATATAATGTATTTGTCAAATTTTAAAATTGACAAGGAGGTAACAAAATGCCAAGTAATAACGGAAGAAACAATCGAAGCAATGGGGAACAAAGACCAAGACCACGAAGTGCAGCATCAAGTAATGGACAAAGAAGACCAACCAGCAGTAGTGGTAATGGGAAAAGAAGACCAACCAGCAGTAGTGGCAATGGGAAAAGAAGGCCATCGAGCAGTAGTAGTAATAGTGCTAGAAAAAGACCCGTCAATAGCAGCAGCACAGGTACTACCCAAAGAAGACCAACAACCACAAAAAGACCAGAAACAGGAAAAGGGAAAAAAAGAAAGAAAAATAAATTTTCGAATAGACATCCAAAACTAATGTTAGCAATCAAAATCATGATAGTTCTTATTTTACTACTATGTGTAGTAGGAGCAGGAATTGTAGCGGGAATGTTTTTTGGACTATTCGGTGACGACTTTGAAATTACAAAAGAAGAACTAAAAATTGGTGCTGCCAATTCTGTAGTAGTAGATAGTAATGGAGCAGTAGTTGCAAACTTAAGTGGAGACGAAAAAAGAAAAATTATCGAATTAAAAGATATGGCAGAATACTTGCCAAAAGCTTATGTTGCAATCGAAGACGAAAGATATTACAAACACAGTGGAGTTGACTTTAAAAGAACAGCAGGAGCCATTGCAGGAAAAATACTTGGGAAAAGTTCTTATGGAGGAAGTACCATTACCCAACAATTAGTAAAAAACATAACCAAGGACGACGAAACATCAGGAATAGAAGGAATCTTTAGAAAAGTGAAAGAATGGGCAAAAGCTTATCAAGTAGAAAGAATGATATCCAAGGATCAAATCTTAGAACTATACTTAAACATCTTATTTGTCGGTTCTAGCAATTTACATGGTGTAGAATTAGGCGCTGAATATTACTTCAACAAAAGTGCCAAAGACTTAGACTTAGCAGAATGTGCTTACATGGCAGGAATCAACAGCTCGCCAAACTCTTACGATCCATTTGACGAAACAAAAGATAATGCAGAAAAAATAAAAAAGAAAACAAAAACAGTATTAGCTAAAATGAAAGAATTAGGTTATATCGAAAACGAAGAAGAATACAAAGCAGCAGTAGCAAAAGTAGAAGAAGGCTTACCATTCCAAAAAGGAGAAACAGCAACATCTTCAGGATATACCTATCATACCGATGCGGTAATCGAGCAGGTAATCGAGCAAGTTATGGAAGAAAAAGACATATCAAGGGAACTAGCCCAAAACTATGTATATAGTAGTGGATTAACCATCTACTCAACCGTAAATGCTGACATACAAGCAAAAGTACAAGAAGAAACCTTAAAAGAAAAATATATCAAAAAAGGAAGAGACAAAAACAAAGAAACAGGAGAATTGATAAACGAGCAAACCCAAGCGGCGATGGTAATTATTGACCATAAAACAGGAAACGTATTAGGCGTTTCTGGAGGATTGGGAGAAAAAACAGGAGCCAACCTAAACAGAGGAACCCAAAGCTTAAGACAACCAGGCTCTTCCATAAAACCAATAGCAGATATATCACCAGCATTAGAAGAAAAAGTAATTACAGCAGCCACAGTATATGACGACGTACTAACAGACTTTAATGGATATCAACCGAAAAACGATGGTCATGTATACAAAGGACTAATCAATATCCGTGACATCATTGCTTATTCACAAAACGTACCAGAAGTAAAAATTATGAAAGAACTAACACCAACCAAATCAATTGACTATTTAAGAAACTTTGGTGTTAGTAGTGTATACAAAGCAAATGAAGTAGAAAGTGGAAAAGAGCATGACGAGCATCTATCCTTAGCAATTGGAGGACTAACCCAAGGAATTAGTCCATTAGAAATGGCAGCAGCATATGCAGCAATTGCCAACAATGGAGAATACATTAAACCAACCTTCTACACAAAAGTAGTAGACTCAAATGGAAACACCGTATTAGAACCAAAACAAGAAAGAAAAAGAGTCATATCAGAACAAAATGCCTACATTGTAAAAAATATTTTACAAGAACCAGTCAAAAAAGGAACAGCAACCTATTGTGCCATTTCTGGAATGGACGTAGCAGCCAAAACAGGAACAACAGATGGAAGTAAAGATAGATGGCTTTGTGGATTTACCCCATACTATGCAGCAGCATGTTGGTTTGGCTATGATCATCCAGAAGAAGTAACAGGATTTGGAACCAATCCAGCAGGACAAATTTGGGATGAAGTAATGACAGCCATTCATAAAGGCTTACAAAATGCAACATTTACACGTCCTAGTGGAATTGTAGAGCAAACCGTATGTAGAACCACAGGTTGTATAGCAACCACAGGCTGTACCGAGACTTACAAAGAAATCTTTACAGCAGATAACCTGCCAGAAAAATGCGAAGGGCATGGACTACAAACCCTTTGTGGAGAAACAGGAATGCTAGCAACCGAATTTTGTTCACAATATGTAGAAACCAAACAAGGTAGTTTTGGAGGCTCTGTGCCAAAAGAAAAATTACAACTATGGAAACCAGTAAACGGAGGAACAGGAGTTGGTGGTAAAGGAAAAATAGAAGAAACCTGTAATGTACATACAAAACCAAAAGAAGAAGAAAAACCAAAACCAGTAGTAAATAACACAACCAATACAAATGTAACCAATACCAATACCAATAATACGACAGCAGGAGAAAATAATACAACATCAGGAACCAACACGAATACTGGAGGAGAAGGAACCAATCCGCCAACACCACCAGACCCAAACACAGTAACAGGTGGAAACACAACACCATAATATAAGAGGGTTGTATAAAAAATATAGAAAAGATGTGAAGACTTTAAGCTTTAAAGCTTCACATCTTATATTTAAAAGAAGAAAGAAGGAAACAATTTGGAGCTTTATTTTTATAACACATTAACCAAGAAAAAAGAGGTATTTAAGCCAATAGACGAAAAGCAAGTAAGAATTTATTCTTGTGGACCAACTGTATACAAAGATGCCACCATTGGAAACATGAGAACCAATTTATTTCAAGACGTGTTAAGAAGAGTATTACGATACAATGGTTACACCATAAAACATGCTATGAACATAACCGATGTAGGGCATCTGGTAAGTGATGGAGATGAGGGAGAAGACAAAATGCTAAAATCAGCAAGAGAAGAAAAGAAAACACCAATGGAAATTGCAGAGCATTACACAAAACTATTCTTCCAAGACTTAGCAGCCTTGAACATCGAAACACCAGAAATCGTATGTAAGGCAACCGACCATATTAAGGAAATGTTAGAATATGTTAAAAAATTAATAGAAAATGGTTATGCCTATGAAACCTCCACAGCTATCTATTTTGATATAGCAAAACTAGACCAATATCCAATCCTTTCAAATCTTAATTTAGAAGAGCAAAAAGCAGGAGCAAGAGTAGACGTAGACGAAGAAAAAAGAAATCCTTATGATTTTGCTTTATGGATAAAAGCGCCAGAAAATCATTTAATGAAATGGGATAGCCCATGGGGACCAAGCTATCCAGGGTGGCATATTGAATGCTCTGCCATGGGGCAAAAATATTTAGGAGAACAATTTGATATTCATACAGGAGGAATTGACCTAATTCCAACCCATCATGAAAATGAAATTGCACAAAGTAAAGGAAAATGTGGAAAAATACCAGCAAACTTTTGGATGCATGGCGAATACTTACTAATTGATGGTGGAAAAATGTCAAAAAGCTTAGGAAATGTATATTTATTAAAAGACTTAGAACGGAAAAGGCTATGACCCATTGGTATATCGTTTGTTTAGTTATTCTAGCCATTACAAAAACAAATTAAATTTCACATGGGAAGGAATGGAAGCAAGCAAAAAATCACTAGAAAGACTAAAAAACGGATACCAAGTGCATTTGGCAGGAAATGACGAAGTCGATAGCGCTAAAATAAATGAATTAGAAGAAAAATTTCACCAAGCTATTAATGACGATTTAAATATGCCACTTGCCATGGGGATAGTTTGGGATGTTATAAAACAGGAAAACAAATCTTTCAAATGGGCAGAGTTACTGGCTAAATTTGATACGGTTTTAGCTTTAAAAATAGAGCAACCAATAGAAGAAACAAAACAAGAAATACCAGAGGAAATTTTGGACTTAGTAGAGCAAAGAAAACAAGCAAGGGCGAACAAGGATTGGGCAAAATCGGATGAATTAAGAGATTTCATTCAAAATAAAGGATATCAAATAAAAGACACCAAAGAAGGAGTAGAAATAAAGAAGGTTTGACTTTTCAAAACGAGAAGTTTATAATAAACGCATAAAACCAAAGAAAGGTGGAATAAAAAATGGCAATATTATTACCAGGAGGAGCTGGTTATATAGGAAGTCACACAGCAATCGAACTATTAAAGGAAGGAAAAGAAATTATAATTATAGACAATTTTTCTAACAGCAATCCAAAAGTACTAGAGCTAATCAAAAAAATAACAGGAAAAGACTTCAAATTTTACGAAATGGATTACATGGATAAACCAAAATTAGAAAAAGTATTTGAAGAAAACAACATAGAAGCAGTCATAAACTTTGCAGGATTTAAAGCAGTAGGAGAATCAGTGCAAAAACCAATTGAATACTATACCAACAACATATCAGGAGCCTTAATCGTATTAGACACCATGAGAAAATATGGATGTAAAAAATTCATTTTCAGCTCTTCTGCCACGGTATATGGCGAACCAGAAAAAATACCATTAACAGAAGAATGTAAAACAGGAGGAACCACAAACCCATATGGAACCACAAAGTTATTCATTGAGCAAATATTAAAAGACACTTACCATGCAGACAATGAATGGGATATCTGCATTCTAAGATATTTCAATCCAGTAGGAGCACACGAAAGTGGACTAATTGGAGAAGAACCACAAGGAATACCAAACAACTTAATGCCATATATCGTTCGTGTAGCAAGTGGAGAACTACAAGAACTATCTGTATTTGGAAATGACTATAATACGAAAGACCGGAACAGGAGTAAGAGACTACATCCATGTAGTAGACCTAGCAAAAGGACATGTAAAAGCACTAGAAAAAATTAATAAAGAACAAAAAGGACTATATATCTATAACTTAGGAACAGGAACAGGTTATAGCGTATTAGACATGGTAAAAGCCTTTGAAAAAGCAACAGGAAAAACAGTAGCCTATAAAATTGCACCAAGAAGACCACGGAGACATTGCAACTTGTTATGCAGATCCCAAAAAAGCAAAAGAAGAACTAGGCTGGATAGCTAAAAAAACCTTAGACGATATGTGCAAAGACTCTTGGAATTACATAGAAAATCAATCCAAATAGCAAAATGGCCCACTGGTTCCGGGTTTAAATGGGGACATTCTATAGCAATGTTAGAGAAATGGAGACAGTAGCTTTATGGAAGAAAAAATAGAAATAATAAAAAAAACAATTTTAGACCAAATAGATTGTAAGGCAATTGTATTATTTGGGAGTTTTGTAAGGGGAACACAAAATGAGGAAAGTGATATTGATATTGCAATTCTGGCCAAAAAAGAAATCGATAAAAAAGAAATCTTCTATCTGTCACAGAAGTTGGAAGAAAAATTAAAAAGAGAAATTGATTTGATAAATTTAGATACAATTGGAGATGGATTTCGCTATGAAATTTTAATGAGTGGAAAAACTCTTTACTGTGAAGAAGAATTATCTTTTGAATTATACAAATTGGATATGTATCGAGAATACTTAGAATTAAATGAAAGCAGAAAAATAATCTTAGACGAAATTATGAAGGAGGATGCGTAAAAATGGAGAATAAAGCAGTAATCATAAACAAAATGGATAGTATTCAAAGGTGCATAAAACGAATTCAAGAAGAATATAATGATAATCCAGAAAATTTAAATGATTATAGAAAAATGGACGCTATCATATTAAATTTGCAAAGAGCATGTGAAACCGTAACAGATGCAGCTATGTATATTATTTCTACTAGAAAATTGGGGATTCCACAATACAAAAAAGAAGCCTTTGAATTGCTAGAGAATAATGGTCTGTTGGAAAAAGAATTATGTGAAAATATGAAAAAAATGATTGGCTTTAGAAATATTGCTATTCATGATTATAAACAAATAGATGAGGGAATTGTACAAGATGTCATAGAAAATCATTTAGAAGATTTAATGAGGTTCATGAAACAAATGTTAAAATGTAAATAAGGAAAAAGAAGATTTTAGGGATAGAAGTTAAAAACATGATTGGGTATTAATTCAATCATGTTTTTTTAACTTCATTTTCCATGTTAGAATGTCCCCATTTAAACCCGGAACCAGTGGGGACGTTTGTAACACAATTGTATCTTTATTACAAGAATTTTACATTTAAATTACCATACTGTAAAAAGCATTGACATTTGAAAAACCCAAGAATATAATAAATTCAAGGCAAAATGAAAAAAGTCGAAAGGGAGAAAAAGATGTTAAATTTTAAAGAAAAAATAGCTAAAATTATCGGAAAAGTAATTAACATAGATACTAAAGAATTAGAAGGTTATATAGAAACACCTAAAGATACTAAAAATGGGGACTATGCCTTTCCATGCTTTCGTCTTGCTAAAGAATTGAAAAAATCACCTGGGCAAATTGCAGGTGAAATAAGAGAGAAAATGGAAATTGACACCAAAATAATAGAGAAAGTAGAAGTATTAGGGGGGTATCTAAATTTTTTTATTAATAAAAAGGTATTAGTAAGAGAAGTTTTAGACGAAATAGCAAATACAGAAGAATATGGAAAAGCAAAAATAGGAGAACAAAAAAACATAATAGTCGAATATTCCTCACCTAATATTGCGAAACCATTTCATATAGGACATTTAAGAACAACATTAATAGGAAATGCACTATATCAAACTTATAAATATTTAGGATATAATACAATAGGAATAAACCATTTAGGAGATTATGGAACACAATTTGGAAAAATAATTGAAAGTTACAAGATGTGGGGAAGTGAGTATAATCTAGAAGAAGACTCAATAAACAAATTAATGGATATGTATGTAAGAATAAACAATTTGTGTAAAGAAAATGAGGAAATTTTAGAAAAATGTAGAGAAAACTTTAGACTATTAGAAGCAGGAGATAAATACTGTACAGATTTATGGAACAAATTTAAAGAGTTAAGTATGGCGGAATTTAGTAAAATATATGATGCATTAAATGTAAAATTTGATTCTTATCATGGAGAGGCTTTTTATGCAGACAAAACAGAAGAAGTAATAAAAATACTTGAAGAAAAAGCCAAACTAACAGAATCTGAAGGCGCTAAGATAGTAGATTTAGAATATGCTGGAATAAACACACCATGCATGATTCAAAAATCAAATGGTTCATCAATATATGCAACAAGAGACTTAGCAGCAATTATGTATAGAGCAAGAACATATGATTTTGATAAATGTTTATATATTGTTGCTTATGAGCAAAACTTACATTTTAAACAGATATTTGAAGTAGCAAAATATTTAGTAGAGGAAAAATATTATAAAGGATTAGAACATGTATCATATGGAATGGTAAGTTTACCAACAGGAAAAATGTCGACAAGACTGGGGAATGTAGTAAAAATAGAAGAGCTAATTAATGGAACGATTGAAAAAGCTCAAGAAATAATTGCTAAGAAGAATCCAGATTTAGAAAATAGAGAGGAAGTAGCCAAGAAAATTGGAATAGGGGCAATTATATTCAATACATTGTCGACAGCTAATATAAAAGACCAAATATTTGACTGGAATGTAGCACTAAATTTTCAAGGAGAAACAGGACCTTATATTCAATATACCTATGTACGAACCAAAAGTGTACTAGAAAAAGCAGGATATTTACCAAAAATAGAAGAAATAAACGAAGAAAAATTATTAGATGAATATGCTACCAATATCATAAAACTAATTTATAATTTTCAAGACATATTAGTACAAGTGACGCAAAAAAATGAGCCATCTATTTTGTCAAGATACTTGATAGACTTAGCCAAAGCCTTTAGTGTTTTTTATAATGAAAATAAAATTATTACAGAGGATAAAGAGTTACAAAATGCTAGAGTGTATTTAACAAATATGGTAGGCAAAGTATTAAAAACAGGTGCTAATTTGCTAGGCATGGAAATGCCAGAAAAAATGTAAAATATACAAAATCAAGAGGTAAGAAATGAAAAAGAAAAAAGGCCTAAAGATTTTTGGAATCGTAGTCTTACTACTAATTATACTTTTTATGGCAATCGTAGGAGGGACTTACTGGTTTATTCAAGATAAATTAAATAAAATACAACGCATTGACATAAAAGAAGACGAGTTAAAGGTGTCTACTAAGGTGGAAGCTGATTTGATAGATTATCGAAATATTGCTATTTTTGGAATTGATTCAAGAGAAGATTCCTATGACAAAGGCAACCGAAGTGATTGCATTATTATAGCAAGTCTAAATAATAAAACAAAAGAAGTTAAATTAGTATCAGTTTATCGTGATACTTATGTACAAATAGAAGGTCATGGTTTAGATAAAATAACACATGCTTATTCATATGGTTCTGCTCCTCTTGCTATTAGCACCTTAAATACTAATTTTGATTTAAATATTAAAGAATTTGTAACAGTGAATTTTGATGCGGTAGCAGAGGCAGTTGACAAATTAGGTGGTGTAACTATTGATATAGAATCACGGTGAAGAACTCAAATATTTAAATAATTATATTAATGAAACAGCAAAAGTAACAGAGAAATCAAATGAAAAAGTAGCATCTACTGGAAAACAAACTTTAAATGGTGTACAAGCAGTGGCGTATTCAAGAATTCGTTACACGGAAGGACGGCGATTATAAAAGGGCAGAAAGAATGAGAACAGTAATAGAGGCTATGGCAGAAAAATTGAAGACAAAAAATATAAGCGAAATTAATAGTTTTATTGATTTTATTTTACCAAAAGTGTATACCAATATTACAGCTGGAGATGTGTTTAGTTTGTTGCCAAGTGTGACAAGTTTTAAGATTACAGATAGTATTGGTTGGCCTTATGAAACTAAGGGAATTACTTTGGATAGATGGTACCGGCGTGCCAGTAACATTAGAAAGCAATGTGCAAGAACTGCATAGACAAGTATTCCAAAAAGAGGATTATCAAGTGTCACCTGCTGTTAAGTCAATTAGTGATGCGATTGTACAAAAGACAGGATATGGAAAATAGAGAAAAACATAAAAAGACAACATAACATGAGAAAAACGGTTGACATTATTATGTAAATATGATAAAATTATAAATGGAAAATATGGAAAAGTATGGAGGGTATTATGAATATAAAAAATAATTTAATTATGCCAACCTTTAATAGTATAGAAACAGAAATATTTGCAGAAAGGATACTAGAAGATAGAAAAAAATCGCTTTTTAAATTAGAAGCAATAACCAAAAGAGCGATTGATATAATAGCTGCAACAATAGGAATTTTATTATTAGTACCACTGACAGCAATTATTTATGTATTGGAAAGAGCAATAGGAGATAAAGGACCAGTATTTTATACACAAACAAGAATTGGCGAAAATGGAAAATTATTTAAAATGTATAAATATCGTTCCATGGTTGTAGGAGCTGAAAAGAAGCTAGAAGAGTACATAAAGGAAAATGAAGAGTTAAAACAAGAATATCAAAAATACAAAAAGTTAGGAAAAGACCCAAGAATAACAAAAGTGGGAAGACTTTTAAGAAAGACAAGCTTAGACGAATTTCCTCAATTTATTAATATACTAAAAGGAGAAATGTCGTTAGTGGGGCCAAGACCATATTTACCACAGGAAAAAGAAGAAATGAATGGATATTTTAAAAGTATAACTTCTTTAAGACCAGGACTTACAGGATTATGGCAAATAAGTGGTAGAAGTGAAGTATCTTTTGTGGATAGACTAGAAATGGACATGAACTATTATAATAATAGAGCGTTAAAAAATGATATGAAAATTATCGGCAAAACGATTGGAAAAGTAATAAAGAAAGAAGGGGCTATTTAGTTTGCCAAGAAAAAGGGGAGGTAAAAATAGCCCTTTTTCTGTGTATTATTTTTGTGAGAAAGGTAAAATTATGGAAACCAAAAAGAAATCAATAAGAATTGCTCAAATAATAGGTAAATGGGTTGGTGGCGGTGTTGAAGCTGTTGTTATGAATTATTATCGACACATCGATAGAAACCAGATACAGTTTGATTTTATATGTGATAGTGACTCTAAAAATATTCCCTATGAAGAAATAGAAGCTTTAGGGGGGAAGGTTATCCTTATTCCACCTTATCAAAAAGTAATTAAGTATCATAAGGAGTTAAAAAAAGTTTTAAAAAAAGGAAACTATAAAATAGTGCATTCACATATTAATACGTTATCAGTATTTAGTTTATTTGCTGCTAAATGTGCTAAGGTTCCAGTTCGTATTGCACATTCACACAGTACAACCAATTCAAAAGAAAAAAAGAAGAATTTAATGAAACAATTATTGCGACCATTTTCAAAGGTTTTTGCAACCGATTATATGTGTTGCTCAAAATTAGCAGGAGAATGGCTTTTTGGTGAAAAGGAGTATCGTAAAGGTAATGTGTATTTATTAAATAATGCAATTGACTTGGATAAGTTCAAATACAATGAAAACATAAGAAAAAAAGTAAGACAAGAATTTAACTTTCAAGAGGATACACTAGTAGTAGGGCATATTGGAAGGTTTGTGAAAGCAAAAAATCATAGCTTTTTAATTGATGTTTTTTATGAATTACAAAAACAACAAAAAAATAGTATGTTGCTTCTTGTTGGACAAGGCAATAAGGAAAACGAAATACAGGAGAAGGTAAAACAATTAAAACTAGAAAATAAAGTAATGTTTCTAGGACAAAGGGAAGATGTAAGTGATTTATACCAAGCATTTGATGTTTTTGTTTTTCCGAGTTTATATGAAGGCTTAGGAATGTGCTTGATAGAAGCACAATGCTCTAATTTGTATTGCTTAACGTCAAATGAGGTACCTAAAATAGCTAAAATAAATGAAAATGTAGAGTTTTTAGAACTTTCAAAATCTGCAAAAGAATGGGCTGATAGAATTGCTAAGAATAGTATTCCATTGCCAAGAGGGAAATTTAATGAAAAGATTCAAGAAACAGGTTATGATATCGAAATAGAAAAAGAGAAATTATTACAAAAATATTTACAATTATGAAAGAAGAGGTAAGCTTATGATAAAAATTCTTCAGATAGGTATGAATGATACATTAGGAGGAATTGAAAGCTATTTAATTAATTATGAAAAAAACATTGACAGAAATAAACTTTGTTTTGATTATGTGGATATGACAGCTAAGGGAATATGTTTTCAAAGGGAAATAGAAGAGAATGGAAGTAAAATACATAATTTACCTAATTATCGTAAAAGACCAATAACTTATATAAAAAAATTAGTAGACTTGTTAAAAAAGAATAAATATGATATTATTCATTATAATATGAATTCAGCAGTTTTCTTATATCCATTAATTGCCGCTAAAATGGCTAAAACAAAAGTAATAATTGCACATGCGCATAATGCTTCTAATGATAAAGGAATATTAAAAAGTATATTACATAGTATAAATAAGCATTTTATTCCTATTTTCGCAAATAATTTTTTTGCTTGTTCTGAATTAGCAGGAAAATGGTTTTTTTCAAAAAAAATATTAAAAAGTGAACAATTTTTTATAATAAATAATGGTATTGATATAGAAAAGTATGAATTTGATTTAGAAGTAAGAAAAAACAAACGAAAGGAATTAGATATAAATGAAGATACTGTTGTAATTGGACATGTTGGTAGATTTTCAAAGCAGAAAAATCATGACTTTTTAATTGAAGCTTTTTATGAGGCTTATCAAGAAAACAACAATATTCTATTATTATTAGTTGGAGTAGGAGTTTTACAAGGAGAAATAGAAAAAAAAGTAAAAGAATTGAAAATTGAAAAAAATGTAATTTTTTTAGGGCAAAGAAATGACGTTAGTGAATTGTACCAAGTCTTTGACATATTTGCTTTACCGAGTTTATATGAAGGACTTCCATTTGTTGGAGTAGAAGCACAATGCGCAGGATGTTATTGCTTATTTAGTGCTAATATTACAAAAGAACTAACTTTGACACCATTTTCACATTATATAGAAATTAATAATATAGAAGCATGGAAAAGTGAATTTGTTAAATTTAAGATTAATACAGAAGTAAGAAAAAATGTTAAAATTAAAAATTTTGATATTAAAGAAAATGTTAAAAAGGTTTTTGATATTTATAAATATACTTTAGATAAGGAAAGGTAAGATATGACAAACGATACAAAAGAATTAGAAAAAGATAAAATTTCAATAACTTCTAAAATATTTGGGATTAGTATATGGATGCTATTATTTACTTATGAGGGAAGCTTTATGGTACAAAGTTTATTACTTTTTATTGTATACTAGTAACTTTTTCATTAAAAGAAAGAAAAATTCAAATTAATAACAGTGGCAAGATTCTTTTAGGTATAGTAATATACTTAGCTTTTTCCACTATTATCAATTTTATAATTCATATCGATTTAGCAAATGAAAATGCAATTATAGGTATTCTATATTTTATACTAATTGCAATTTGGTTCATTTTAAATACAGAAAAAATGAAAAATGCAAGGGAAATTAATTTTATTATAAATAATTTTATAATTGTTATGACAATAGCTTCTTTGATTTCTATTTATTATGGAATTATATTAAATCAAGGAGGAAAAATTGCTTTAATTAATTTTATAGGAACAGAAATTGACGAAAACTATTCTTCTGCTTTAATTTCAGCAGCAGCTATTTTCTTATTTTTAAAACTACTGTATTCTATGAAAAACAAGATAAATTTTGTGAAGTGGTTAATATTATTTGTTATAAATATTGTAGGTGTATCTATTATTGGGTCAAGAGCTTCCATGTTATCATGTATTCTATCTATTATAATTGGATTTATAGTATATGTTTTTAATGATATTAACACTAAAAAAATCTTAGCAAGTTTGGTGTTTTTAGCTATTGGGATACTTACTTTTAAAATAGCACTAAATTATATGCCACAATGGACATATGAAAGATATTTTCAAAATAGTTATGCTGATACAAGTAATTCAATTAGAATCACTTATTGGAAAAATGCATTTGATGCAACTTTAGATAGCCCATTATTTGGATTAGGATTTGGTTTTTATACAAAAATTCCAGAATATCAAAATTTTGATTATTTTGATATTACACCAGAATCAGCGCCAGCACATCAAACTTATTTAGATATTATGATATATGGAGGATTTATAGGACTATTAGCATTTATTTATTTTATAGTAGATATATTAAAAAAGGTATTACATAAAAAAACTATAATGCTCCTTCCAATAGCTATTAATTTATTAATTATTTCTAATATAATAGGAGCAGATAAATCAGTATTTTTTTGGAATATATTAATTATCATTTATATTGTAAGTGAATACTTGTTGAAAAATGACACAGCAACAATAGAAGAATGCTTTAAATAAGGAGTAAAGAGAAATATGAAAAACACAATAAAAAAATTATTAGTAAAATTAAATATAACAAATATACCAAGCATATTTTTCTATGTTTTTCGCATTTTTCCAATTAAGAAAAACAAAATAGTATTTGTTAATTTTAGTGGAAAGGGATATGGAGATAATCCTAAATATATAGCAGAAGAAATATTAAAAGATAAGAAAGAATATCAATTAGTTTGGTTAACTAAAAATTTTTCTGATGCAAGTTTTCCAAAAGAGATAAAAAGAATAAAAATGTTTAGTATAAAATCTTTTTATGAGTTAGCAACTGCCAAAATATGGATAAATAATAGCAGATTTGATCAATTTGTAGTAAAAAGAAAAAAACAATTTTATATTCAAACATGGCATGGTGGTTTAGCTTTGAAAAGGATTGAATATGATGCAGAGGACAAATTGAGTGAATACTATAGAAAAGTAATGAAAAAGGATAATAGAAACATAAATCTTATGCTATCTAATAGTGATTTTTGTACAAATATGTATAAAAAAGGCTTCAAATATCATGGGAGAATACTTGAAGTTGGTTCACCAAGAAATGATATACTAGTAAACAAGCAAGAAGAATTAAAAAGCAAAATAATAGATTTTTATAATATTAAGGAAGAAAAAATATTGCTATATGCACCAACTTTTAGAAAATCATATGATAAAAACCCATATGATATAGATTTTATAAAATTAAAACAAAAACTAGAAGAAAACACGAATAAAACTTGGCGAATAATGATAAGATTACACCCCAGAATAGCCGATGCGACAAACTTAATAAATGGCCCCAAAGAACTAATAAATGCTTCTAATTATAGTGATATTCAAGAATTAATTGCAAGTTGTGATTTATTAATAACAGATTACTCCTCAACGATGTTTGAAGCTATGATAGCAAATAAACCAGTAATGCTTTATACAAATGATATAGAAAATTATAAGAAGGAAAGAGGGACTTATTTTAAATTAGAGGAATTACCATTTCCAATAACTCAAAATAATCAGGAAATTTTTGAAGTTTTGAAAAATAGTAATTTAGAAAAAATAAAAGAACAATATAATATATTTAAAGAAAAAGTGGGATTAAAAGAAACAGGACAAGCGAGTAAGAGGGTAGTAACCATAATAGAAGAAGAACTAAAAAAGTAAAGAAAGGAAAAAAGGTATGGATAAAAATAAAGAATTAATAAAGAATACAATCATTATTTTTATTGGCAGATTTTGTACACAATTTATTTCTTTTTTGTTAGTGCCTATCTATACTAATTTTTTATCAACTTCTGATTATGGCTATATTGATTTGGTACAAAACTATCTTTCTTTATTAGTTCCGATATTAGTATTAAGATTGGATTCAGGAATCTTTAGATTTTTAATTGATGAAAGAGATAATAATAAGGGGAAAAAAAGTATTATCAGTACTACTATTTTCTTTTTAGCTATTCAAATTATTTTTTTTATAGTTGCGTTTGGAATTATTAACCTAATATTTGAGATAAATTATACTGTAGCAATTATGCTAAATGTTATCTTTATGGCAATTTCTAGCATACTTTTACAACTAACAAGAGGAATAGGAGATAATGTAGGATATTCTTTGGCAAGTATTATAGCAGGAATAGTAACGATAGTATTAAATATTTGGTTTGTTATCATATGGAAAATGGATGGATCTAGTATATTAATAGCTTCAGCAATTGCTAACATCTTTTGTAGCTTCTTTTTAGTGATAAGAAATAAAACTTATAGGTATATAAAAATAAAAGATGTAAATAAAGAGCAATTTAAAAAGATGACAAGATATTCTTTACCAATGATACCAGATGGATTATCTTGGTGGGTTGTAAATGCTTCTGATAGAAGTATTATATCAGCTGTAATGGGAGCGGGAGCGAATGGGATTTATGCAGTTTCTAGTAAATTTTCCAATATTTTATCTAGCTTATTCCAAATATTTAATATGTCTTGGCAAGAAAGTGCTTCTTTACATATAAACGATAAAGACAAAAATGAATTTTTTAGTAATATATTAAATGTAACATATAAAATATTTTTTTCTATTTGCATTATGATAATGGTATGTATGCCTTTTGTTTTTAAGTTAGTGATAGGAAATGGCTATATTGAGGCATACCAATATATACCTATTCTATTGTTAGGCAATTTATATAATGCAATGGCTAATGTAATAGGAGGAGTATATATAGCCAAAAAGAAAACGAAGGTAGTAGCAAGAACAACTATGTTGGCCGCTATTATTAATATTGTTATGAACCTAATTATGATTAGGAAATTCGGATTACATGCAGCTACCATATCTACATTAGTAGCATATGTAATTTTAACAATTTACCGATATATGGATGTGCAAAAATATGTAAAAATGAAATTTAAATATAAGACAGTTATAATAACTACAGTTTTATTTATAATAAGTTATCTATTATATTATCATAATCAACAAGAACTAAATATGTTAAACTTTTTAGTAACAATATTAGTTTGTATGATTTTAAATAAAGATATGATAAAAAAAGTATTAAGTAAAATAAGGAGGAAAAAATGAAAAGAATATTAACCTATGGAACTTTTGACCTATTACATTATGGCCATATAAGAATATTAAAAAGAGCAAAAGAATTAGGCGACTATTTAATTGTTGCAGTATCATCAGATGAATTTAATAAAATAAAGGGAAAGAAAGCATATCATAATTATGAAACAAGAAAAAAAATGCTAGAAGCTATTCGATATGTAGACCTTGTTATTCCAGAAAACGATTGGGAACAAAAAAGAAATGACGTTTTAGAATACAAAGTAGATACAGTGGTAATGGGATCTGATTGGAATGGTAATGAAAAATTTGAGGAGCTAAAAGACATTTGCGAAGTAGTATACTTACCTAGGACCGAAGGGGTTTCTACTACTAAAATAAAAGAAGATTTAGGGTTACAGCCAGCAGATGATACAATAAATCAAATTCCAACGCCCTCAAAATAAGAATTAAAAATAAAGGATGGAGAAATATTTTGAAAAGCAAGATAAAAATACTAATAGCATTGTTATTAGTACTTATTTGGATGTTTATAATTTATAATTTTTCAAGTAAGCCTAGTTACGAATCCAATATGCAAAGTAAAAGCGTAATTAATCAGGTGATAGAAAAGACAGTAGAAAAGCAAAATGATAGTAAGAAAAAAACAATACAAATAGTAGAAAAATTGAATGTACCAATTCGAAAATGTGCACATGCTAGCATTTATTTTGTATTATCAATTTTAGTAATGATTTTTATGACACAAGTAAAAAATAAAAAAATATGGTATTTAAACATAATTACAATTCTAATTTGTTTTATTTACGCTTGTACCGATGAATACCATCAGACTTTTGTGATAGGAAGAACAGGAAAAATTTCAGATGTATTAATAGATATGATAGGGGTTATATTAGGATGCCTTCTATTTAATTTACTATATAAAAAAATAAGAAAAAATAATCACATAGATATTGCAAAAAACAAAAGTTAAGTATATACTATATAATGAAAAAACAAATGAAGAAAGGAAAACAAAAGATATGGAAGAAATAGACTTAAAGGAAATATTTAAGATATTTTGGGAAAGAAAAATCAAAATTGTAATAATTATTATACTATTTATGATAGTAGGATTTATTTATGCAACACAATTTAAAACTCCTATGTATAAATCTTCTACAACTTTAGTACTAGCTTCTTCAGAGGATGCAGCAACAAAGACCAATACAACGATAACAGCAACTGATATTACCATCAATTCAAAACTAGTAGCAACTTATAGTGAATTAATTAAAAGTAAAAATATATTAAGAGAAGTTATTGGGAATTTGGGAGTTCAAATTGAGGAAGAAGAATTACGAAATAGTATAGAAGTTACAGCTGTGAAAAGTACAGAGCTAATTGAAATAACAGTGGAAAATGAAAGCTCAGTTACAGCGTCTAAAATTGCAAATGATATTGCTAGAGTTTTTACAGAAAAGGTAAAAGAAATTTATAATATAAACAATGTTCAAATCGTAGATGAAGCAGAAATATCAAATGAACCATCCAATATTAATCATATAAAGGATGTTGCCTTGTTTTTTTGTATAGGATTAATAATAGCGTTTGTTTATGTAATAATATCTAACATATTCGACACAACCATAAAATCAACAGAAGACATTGAAAAAACTTTCGAAGTACCTGTCTTAGCCTCTATACCAATGATAGAAAAACTAGAAAATGAAGGGAGGAACAAAAGACAATGAAAAAAGAAGTAATAGCACATGGAGATCCAAAATCTCCCATATCTGAAATATTTAGAACACTAAGAACCAACATACAATTCATAACCACAGACAAAAAAATCCAAACCTTACTAGTAACCTCTACCTTACCAGGAGAAGGAAAAAGTTGGATAGCCTCCAATTTGGCAGTAACCTTTGCACAAACAGGAAAAAACGTTGTACTAGTAGATGCTGACATGAGAAAAGGAAGACAATATGGAATTTTTAATACATCACCAACACCAGGACTATCCAATTACTTATCACAAGTAGGTTTAACCAAAAAAGAAAAGGCTGGAGAAGAAATTGTAGAATGTATTCGAAAAACAGAGGTACCAAACCTATTTTTAATGCCAGCAGGCAGTATACCACCAAACCCATCTGAACTTTTAGTTTCTCCTAAAATGATAAAATTACTAGAAAAACTAAAACAAGCATTTGACATTGTAATCATAGATGGAACCCCTTGTGAATTAGTAACAGATGCTGTTATTTTATCAAGAATAGTAGATTCTACACTTATCGTAACAGCCCACAAAGTAACCAAAAAAGATGCCTTAGAAAGAGTTATAAAAAACATACAAAACGTAGGAGGAAAAATAACAGGTGTAGTAGTCAACAAAATGCCAATATCCGGAAAAAAATATGAAAAGCAATACTACTATTATGGGGAAGGCTCAAAATTCGAAGAGAAAAAAAATGAAATAGAAACAGTAAAAAAACAACCTACGCCAAAAATAACAATAAAAGAACAAAAAGCATCAACGACTAAAAAAGCAAAACAACCAACACAGGACAATAAAAAAGCAAGTAGCAAAGATATAGAAGAAAAGAAAAGTACAAGCAATAGCAAAAAAGAAACAAAAAAAGAGGAACCTAACATCACAAAACAACAAGAAGAAAAAATACAAAAAGAAAGAACCGATAACATTTTAAAACAAATGAATGAATATTTAGAAAAGGAAAATGCCAAAAAACAAAAAGGAGAAGAAAATGATTGACCTTCATACACACATACTACCTAACATAGACGATGGAGCAAGAAGTATAGAAGAAACACTTCATCTAGTAAAAGAAGCCCAAGAAGTGGGCTTTGAAGCAATCATTTCAACCTCTCATTACATGGAAGGGTATTACGAAACCGCAGTTCCAGAAAGAGAAGTATGGATTAATGTTATTTATCAAAAATTGCAAGAAGAAAACATAAAAATGGAACTATACTTAGGAAATGAAATTTATTTAACAGATAATATCGTTTCATTACTAGAAGAACAAAAAGCATCCACCATAAACGATACAAGTTATATTCTTTTTGAAATGCCATTAAACATAGAACCAATGAATTTATACAATGTAGTATATGAAATGATGCAACATAAACTAGTCCCTGTATTAGCCCATCCAGAAAGATACACATTTATCCAAGAAGAGCCTCAAATAGTAGAAGAACTAATTGAAAAAGGCGTACTAATGCAATGTAACTATGCAAGCATTATCGGCTACTATGGAAAAAAAGCCCAAATTATAGTAAAAAAACTATTACAAAATAATATGGTACACTTTTTAGGAAGTGATGTACATAGAGCCAATACCATTTATCCTAGAATACCACAAATACTAGAAAAGCTAAAACAAATAGTAGGAGAAGAAAAATTAGAAGAACTAACAACCACAAACCCTAAACTATTACTAAAAAACAAAAGAATAGAAATAGAAGAACCGAATAAAATAGAACTAACACTAAAAGAAAAAATAATTTTTAAAATGAGAAGAAATTAATAAGGTTGCCAATGGTTCTTTAGTTGAAATGGCAACTTTGAATGAATAATTACAAAGTTGCCGTTTTAACTAAAGAACCATTGGCAATAATAAATGAAGGGAAGTAAAAATAATGAGAAAATATTTTGGAACAGATGGTATTAGAAGAATTGCCAATACAGAACTAACCCCAAACTTAGTTTATCGAGTAGCAAAAGCAGGAGCCTATGTACTATCAAAACATTTAGACCATATGCCTACTATTTTAATAGGAAGAGATACACGTATTTCAGGAACCCTAATTGAAAGTGCTATGGTAGCAGGATTTTTAAGTTATGGAGCTAATGTAAAGTTATTAGGCGTACTTCCAACACCAGCAGTAGCCTATTTAACAAGAAAATTAAATGCCGATGCTAGCGTAGTAATATCAGCCTCTCACAATACATATGAATTCAATGGAGTAAAATACTTTAGCAACAAAGGAACTAAAATATCAGACGCCCTAGAAGAAGAAATAGAAGAACTAATGGACTCCTCTAAATTAGAAGAGCTAACAGCAGTAAACGATAAAATAGGTGTAGCAAGCTATTGTTTTGAGTTAATGGACCAATATGTAGACTTTTTTAAGAAAAACTTCGAAGAAGACATCCAGCAAAACATAACCAAAGATTTTATCGTAGGTTTAGACACAGCAAATGGAGCGACATCAGTCGTTGCAGAAAAAGTTTTGAAAGAATTAAAAATCCCATATAAAATTATAAATAATAAGCCAGATGGAATTAATATCAATGAAAATTGTGGATCAACCCATTTGGAAAGCTTAAAAAAATTTGTATTAGAAAATCAACTAAGTTTAGGAATTGCTTATGATGGTGATGGCGATAGGTGCCTTGCCATAGACGAAAAGGGAAATGAAATAGATGGTGACAAGTTACTTGCCATCATAGCAAGCAACTTAAGGAAAAAGGGAAAATTAAGCAAAGATACAATTGTAGCAACTGTAATGAGTAACTTAGGACTAAACAAATATGTCAAAGAAAACAACCTAGAACTAAAGCAAACCAAAGTAGGAGACCGCTATGTTCTAGAAGAAATGTTAAAAGAAGGTTATAACTTAGGAGGAGAGCAATCTGGTCATGTTATTTTATTAGATTACAATCCAACAGGTGACGGAATCCTAACATCTTTAATGTTAATCAAAGCCATATTAGAAAGTAAGCAAAAAGCATCTACTTTAGGTGATATAGTAAAGTTATATCCGCAAGTATTAATAAATGCTAAAGTAAACAGTAGCAAAAAGTATGATTACGAAAAAGATAATAATATTAAAGAAGCAATAAAAAACCTAGAAAAAGAATTTGCAGGAAATGGAAGAGTTTTAATTAGACCATCTGGAACAGAACCACTTGTAAGAGTAATGATAGAAGGAGAAAACCAAGAGTATATAACACAAAAAGCAAAAGAATTAGCAGACCTAATAGAGAAAAAATTAAAATAGTGTCATAAAATTGTAATACAAATGTAATTAAAAAGCATTGCGAAAAAGAAAAAATAGTGGTAACATATAAGTAGATTAACAAAAGAAAATGGGGGAACAAAAGATGTTTATATTTGACATATCCAATCCACTAACATTAATATTAATGTTAGCAGCAACAGTACTATTAATATTTTTAGCACAAGAGCTAAAAAGAAGTTATATAGGTGCAATTTGTTTATTTGCCTATTTAGTAATTTTAATAGTACATGTAGCACAAATTGCAACTTTATCAGAAGAATTTAGATATATGCTAACAACCCTATCTAGGTGTATTGCAATTGATTTTGTATTTGTTTTAATCACTTTCTTTTCCTATTTATGGGTAGATGATATTGAAGCAAAAGCAGAAGGGAAGAAGAGTATTGACAATAGCTTAGACTGGTTTTGGAAGAAAATATAGTGTGCAATTGGGGACGTTTCTTTTTTCACATTTTT